>DATJCP010000437.1:0-3652 GCA_035514715.1 Candidimonas sp. | reverse complement strand
CCAGGTCAGCCGCGCCACGTCCAAACGCCTGGGCGTCATGTACACCGCCGACAACGGCCTCTCACCCTACCTCAGCTATAGTGAATCGTTCACACCGGTAATTGGCCGCGATGCGTCGGGCTCATCGTTTGTTCCTATCCGCGGCAAGCAAGTCGAGGCAGGCATCAAGTATGAGTCTGCCGACGGAGGCCTGATGGTCAATGCCGCAGCCTACACGCTGCAGGAAGAAAACCGACTGATCGACGATCCGGCCAATCCCACCAAGCAGGCACAAGTCGGCAAGACTCGCAATCGCGGCATCGAACTAGAGCTAAAGACTGAAATTGGCCGTCAATTCGACCTAATTGCCAACTATAACTACATCGATCTGGACGACCAGCTTGAAGGCATGCCCAAGCACCAGGCCTCAGTCTGGGGAAAATACCGCTTTGCCACCGGCAACGTAACCGGCCTGTCAGCCGGCGCCGGCGTCCGCTGGCTGGGCGATTTCCAGGACGGTGCTGCGCCCGAAACACCCAGCGTTACCCTGGTCGATGCCATGCTGGCCTACGAAACGCCATCGTGGCGCTATGCAATCAACGCCAACAACCTGTTCGACAAAACCTACGTCAGCACGTGCCTGAGCCGAGGCGACTGCTGGTACGGCTCGCGCCGCTCCATCGTGGCCAGCGCTACTTATAGGTTCTGATTGCATAAGATTCGGGAGGTAAACGCCTACTCTGCGTTTACCTCCCGACTTTCTTTTGGTGTGAAGGGGCCTCTTGACCACGCCCCGTAAGGCAATCTGATAGTGGGGGCCCGCAGCAGTCAATGCACCCGTGGACCGAATTATTGCTTGCTTATACCAGCCGCGCTTATTACCTCACCCCACTTTTTGTATTCGCTCTGGACGAAAACCGAGAAAGCCTCGGGCCCTACCGATTGGGCCTCGCCGCCCAGTTGCTGAATCCTGTCCTTAAACTCACGCGTAGCAGTAATCTTTTGCAAAGTCTCATTCAGCTTATTGATCACCTCTGGTGGTGTTCCAGCAGGGACCATGATGCCGTTCCACGAGCCAATCTCAAAATTCGGAAAACCCGATTCGATCATAGTCGGCACTTCAGGTAAAAGTGGACTGCGCTTGGCTGAAGTCACAGCCAACGCTTTGAGCCTGCCATTCTTTATAAAGGGCAAAGACGGCGGTAGATTGTCAAACATGAATTGAACCTGCCCACCAACAAGATCCGTAAGAGCTGGTGCGCTACCCCGATAGGGAATATGCGTCATAGGCAACTGAATTGCTGTTTTGAACATTTCTCCAGATAAGTGGATAGAAGATCCTACTCCTGGCGAAGCAAAGGTCACAGGGTGAGGCTGCGCTTTTGCGTAGGCAATCAGATCAGCCACCGCTTTAACGGGCAGATCCTTATTCACCACCAGTACATTTGGCACCGAGGCAACGAGAGTCACAGGCACAAAGTCCTTCAGTGAGCTCTCTGACAAACTGTTGAACAAACTCATATTAATGGCTTGAGTTCCCACAGTTCCCATAAGCACGGTATAGCCATCAGGTGCGGCCTTGGCAACGTGACTGGCGCCTATCGTGCCCGAAGCCCCCGCAAGGTTTTCCACCAGGACTGTTTTGTCCAACTCCTTGCTTAAGGCAGAAGCAACAATGCGGGCCACACTATCGGTATTGCCACCCGGAGCGAACGGCACCACCATCCGTATCGGCTTTTCCGGCCATGTTGTGGCCTGAGCGGTCAGAGGGAGCATCGCTGCGGCAGCGGCCATGACGGCGGGGATGATATGCGGAACTAAATTCAATTTCATTGTCTCGATATTCTCTTATTAATGGTTTCTTTACATCAAAGTCCATGATGCGGCCAAGCGCTTAGCCGAGCCACTCCATTTAGTGCCTACAGCTCATACCCCGGATTGCGGCGATCCAGGCGGCGCAGCAAGCCAGGCCACAATAGTGCCGCCTTATGGTCGCGGTCAGCTGGGGACTCCAGGCCTGCTCGCTCCAGGACGGATTCCGGTATGTAGGTTAGTTCGCCACCGGCTTGTGCCCTGACTTGCACCATACAGGCAGCTTCAAGGCGGTGCATCGCCTGAAACGCGGCGGCCACACTCTGACCCACGGTCAGCAAACCATGATTGCGCAGGATAAGATGATTGTTCTGGCCCAGATCGCGTACCAATCGGGGTTGCTCTTCTGGATTGAGCGCCAGTCCTTCATAGTCGTGATAGCTCAACGATGACAGGACGATAAAGGCAAATTGAGAAAGCGGAAGTAATCCGGCCTTTTGTGCAGAAACAGCCACCCCATTAAGCGAATGGGTGTGCAGCACGCACATGGCATCTTTTCGCGCGGCATGGATGCAGCTGTGGATGGTAAAACCAGCGGGGTTAATGTCGTACTCGGACTCCATGACCTTGTTGCCAGCCTTGTCGATTTTGACCAAGCTGGATGCCGTGATTTCGTCGAACATCATTCCATATGGATTGATCAGGAAGTGCTCGGTGCCCGGAACCTTGGCGGTGATGTGCGTAAAGATCAGATCATCCCAACCAAATAGCGCGACCAGGCGATATAAGGCGGCCAGGTCACGCCTGACTTGCCACTCTTCAGGAGTAACGCGATTTTGTACCGGACTGATACGGGTGTCGGATAAATTCATGGAGTCTTCTGCGTGATAAGGATGGTAGATTGTAGGTAGACCCGCAACCAGATCCAAAGCGGAAAAAAATCATTACCTTAATGAGTTTTATGAATGTTTCTCCGTAGGTTGACCCCTTCCCTTTCGTTGCTGATAGCCTTCGAGGCCGCTGCACGTCACAGCAGCTTCACCAAAGCGGCCAAAGAGCTATGCCTGACGCAAAGCGCCGTCAGTCGACAGGTGCAGGCACTTGAGTCCCTGCTTCATGTCACACTGTTTGAACGGTCGGGTCGACAGATCAGGCTTACCCCAGAAGCGGCGGTGTACGCACAGGAAATCGGCGGTGCCTTAAGCCGCATCCGCAGCGCCAGCATGCAGATCTATGATTCCGACTCCAATGCGAATGCGCTGCAGTTGGCTGTGCTTCCCATCTTCGGTTCGAAATGGTTGATGCCGCGCTTAAGCCGCTTTTACGATCGGCATCCGGATGTGTTGATCAACGTTCATACACGTACTGGCGATCTGGATCTGGCCCTGTCTGGCATGGACGCTTACATCACCATCGGAGACGGACATTGGCCGATGCTGGTCAAACACCTTTTGGTCGATGCACGCGCGGTCGTGATCGCCAGTCCTGCCTTGTTGGAAAGAATCCCGATTCATAAAGCAAGAGATCTGACCAAGCACCAGTTGCTGCACATCACGGGCCATTTGCCGGGCTGGAAAGAGTGTTTGCTGGCCAGCGGTGTAGACCCGCGCAATGTGACCTTGGGTGCGAAGTTTGAATATACGGCACACCTGATTCAGGCGGCGCTAAGTGGAATGGGCGTAGGATTGGTGTCCGATATCTTTGTTCGTGAAGAATGCCAGAATGGATCTATCGTCATTCCCGACATCCCGGATTTTGTTCCCAACATCAAAAGCTACTACCTGACTTATGCGCCTGATCGGGAAAGCCACCCGGCGCTGCTACTGTTCAGGGACTGGCTCCTTGAGGAAGCGAACAGCGA
>DATJCP010000436.1:0-1638 GCA_035514715.1 Candidimonas sp. | reverse complement strand
TAGGTAAAACCGCCATCAATCTTGAACAGCTAGCGCAGCAATTGGAATTTGCACGGGCTGACGACTTGTATGTCGCGGTTGCTAAAGATGAGTTCAGCCTGCGCCAGATCGACTATCTGTTTGTGCCTCAAAAAGGGCGTCTTGTCGATTCGGCGCTGGCTGCCGGCGCCATGCCGGAAGCCAAGGTGTATCAAAGCGGCGTTGCCAATGTCGTCAAAACCGGCAAAAGCGGGGTGTTGGTGGTAGGGGTGGATTCCCTGATGACGCAGCTTGCCAGATGCTGTCGCCCCGCACCCCCCGATCTGATTGCAGGCTTTGTGACGCGGGGCCGCGGTGTATCGATACATAGGCATGATTGTGCGTCGTACGGAGCTTTGGCGCAGCGCCATCCCGAACGCTTAATCGATGTTGATTGGGGCGATACGGGCGAGGCCTTGTATCCGGTCGATATCAGCATCCATGCTCAGGAGCGGGACAGCCTGTTGCGCGACGTATCCGAAATTTTTGCCAAACTGCGATTGAATGTCGTCAGCGTCAATACGCATAGCCGTCGTTCCCTGGCCCATATGGTGTTTACGATAGAGGTCAAAAGCGGCGAGCAGATCAGTAAAGTGCTGGCTGCCCTGAACGAGCTTTCGGGAGTTTCGGCGGGTCGCAGCTAGGCACTGACAACGCTAGCGCCCGCCACACTGTTAAAATGTTGATCCAAGGGTGTGGTTGGTTCCATCCTTAGCTGATAATCGATCCAGGCGGATCGCTGCAATGATATTGCTTAACCAGAGAGTAATGACTTGAAATCCTACACGTTGCCGGATCTTGAAGGGCATTTTGGCCAGTATGGCGGTTCTTTTGTTGCCGAAACCCTGGTGCATGCACTCGACGAGTTGCGCGCTGCCTACGACAAATAAAGTGCCGACCCTGAATTTCTCAACGAATTTGCGTACGAGCTGAAGCATTTCGTGGGCCGTCCCAGTCCGGTATATCACGCCAAGCGCTGGTCGGAAAAACTGGGCGGTGCGCAAATCTGGTTCAAGCGCGAAGATCTCAATCATACCGGCGCGCATAAAATCAATAACTGCATAGGTCAGATTCTGCTGGCCCGCCGCATGGGCAAGCCGCGCATCATTGCCGAAACCGGCGCTGGCCAGCACGGCGTCGCCACCGCAACAGTTGCGGCGCGCTATGGCCTGGAATGCGTGGTGTACATGGGTAGCGAAGATGTCCGCCGCCAGGCATCCAATGTCTATCGCATGAAGCTGCTGGGTGCAACGGTAGTGCCAGTGGACTCGGGTTCGTGCACGCTCAAGGATGCCTTGAATGAAGCCATGCGCGATTGGGTCACCAATGTCGAGAACACGTTCTACATTATCGGTACGGTGGCAGGTCCCCATCCTTATCCCATGATGGTGCGTGATTTCCAATCGGTGATAGGCACTGAGTGCCTTGAACAAATGCCGGTCGATGCCGGGCGTCAGCCTGATTACGTAGTGGCTTCGGTTGGGGGCGGTTCCAATGCCATGGGCATTTTCTACCCGTATATTGATCACGCCGATGTACAGCTCATAGGCGTGGAAGCAGCCGGCGAGGGCCTGGAAACCGGCCGCCACGCCGCATCGCTGAATGCGGGCGCCGTGGGTG
>DATJCP010000435.1:0-3514 GCA_035514715.1 Candidimonas sp. | reverse complement strand
GTATTGATCGTGCACCAGGCAGAAGATGCGGGTGTCGACGAGGACATTGATCCGTCAAGTTCGGTGCTGCTGGATGCTTTGTTGGAAACGCTATCAGTGCGGGATGCGGCGCGAGTGGCGGCTAAAGTGACCGGGTTACCGCGCGATACCTTGTATGCCTTGGCTTTGGCGAGGCAATCAGCGTAACGCTATGGTAGGTTGCTGGCCGGTTGTCTGCTGTATGCGTGATGCGGCGTTGACGGCCGCGGTACGGGATGGGTAAGGGCCAATTTGTACCCGGTACAGATTGTTAGCGTTGTCTACCTGTGCAGAGCGGCTCTCAACGTGGTTGATTTGTCCATTCAGCGTTCGGGCCAGGTTCGTGGCGGTTTGTTCGACGCTGAAGGCGCCGAACTGCAGATATATCTGGCTGGCGTTGCCAAGCTCAGTTTGCGTGCTGATTGGCGTGTGCGCTTCACTGGCCTGCTGCGCTTGCAATACCTCCAGCGCGTCAGGTGTGGGCTGGCGCGCTTGCACGACCTGCATGCTGGGTTTGGGTGGTGGCGGTGCGGGGGCTATGGGTGTTGCTGTTGGAGCTTCATGTCGGTTATTACGAATATCGTCATTGGTGATGGCTTCGACAATGACTTGGCCGCTACCGGGATTGATCAGATTAAGCTTGGCTGCCGCGACATAGGAAAGGTCAATAATGCGCGAGCTGTGAAATGGCCCTCTGTCATTAATGCGCACTACAACCGACTTTCCTGTTCCAGCATGGGTCACGCGCGCATAGCTGGGAATAGGTAGGGTGGGATGGGCGGCCGACATGACGTACATATCGTAGGTTTCACCGTTGGCTGTTTTTTTGCCGTGGAACTTGCGGCCATACCAGGAGGCGGTGCCTTCCTGCCGGAACGGTTTTTCGTCGCTGACCGGAGTATATTTTTTACCGAAGACGACGTAAGGCCGGAAATTGGCGGGAGAATGGGTTTCCAGGCGGGGTACGGCGTTGGGAATGGACAGGATGTCGGATGGTATGTTGGAGCCTGGTCCATCGTCCTTGTAGTAGCCCCCGCCTTTGTTGGCGCCGCTGCTTGTTTTCTTTGTGGTGGAGCAGCCTGCCAAAATGGCCAAGGCCAGGAATAAGACAGCGGTAATCAGGAAGCGGGGATGGGTCATGGTATATCCGGCGGCGGTTGGTTACGGTGCCGTACTAAAAGAGGGGAATGATCCGCAAAACGCCGGGCCAGCTGTTCGGTGACATACACCGAGCGGTGCTTGCCGCCAGTACAGCCTATGGCCACGGTAAGGTAGTTGCGGGTGTCTTGCATGTATAAGGGCAGCCAGCGCCGGATGAAGCCGGCGATATCTTCTATCATGGTTTCCACGCTGCCAAATTGTGCCAGCCATAGTGCTACGGGTTCGTCGCGGCCGGTCAGAGGGCGCAGCGCCTGGTCGTAATGGGGGTTGGGCAGGCAGCGCACGTCGAATACCAGGTCGGCGTCGCCAGGAACTCCGCGCTTGTAGGCGAATGATTCAAAGGTCAGTACGACGGGCGCGCGATCGGCTTGGACCAGATCCCGTACCCAGGCGCGCAGTTGGCCGGGGGTGAGGTCCGACGTATCAATGACGTGTTCTTGTTCGCGCAGCACCGCCAGAAGCTCGCGCTCGGTGTCTATGCATTCTTGCAGGGAAGGCGATTTTCCTCCTTGTTGCAAGCGATCAGTAAGGGGGTGGCGCCGGCGCGATTCGGAATATCGTTGCTGCAGGGTGTGGTCGTTGGCGTCCAGGAAAATTACCCGGAAGGCTGTGCCCATGGCGCGCAGGCCGGTAATCACATCTGGAAGCTCGTCGAGTTCGCCGGGCGAGCGTACGTCTATGGCGACGGCAACGCGTTCCAGGCCGCTTTCGCGTGTGCTGGCTATGAATTCGTGCAGAAAGCGTACAGGCAGGTTGTCTACGCAGGTGTAGCCGCAATCTTCCAGCAGGCGAAGAGCAACGGATTTGCCCGAGCCGGAGATACCTGTAATAAGAACAATATTGAGCATGGCGATAGGGTTCCCCACGTTACAAGGATGGTTATCACTTGTATTCTAAAGGATGGATGGCCGCGCTTTGTTACGTGGCGATTACTGCGTTAGTCTTGGCGGCTGCTTTCCATGATGGCCAGGGCTTGCCGTTCGATGAATTCGCCCATGGTGTCGATGCCGCGCAGGGTAAGTATGGTGTTGCGTACTGCAGCCTCGACCAGCACGGCCAAGTTGCGACCAGCAGCAACCTGCAGCATGACGCGGCGTATGGGTATGCCCAGGACATCTTCGGTTTGATCTTGCACTGGCAGGCGCTCGAAGGCATCGGGCGTGGAGCGTATCAAATGCACTAGGAGCTTGAGCTTCATTTTGCGCCGCACCGAGGTTTCGCCAAAAATGGTGCGAATATCCAGCAGGCCCAGGCCGCGAACTTCCAGCAGGTTCTGCAGCAAGGACGGGCAACTGCCTTCTATCATGTTGGGGGCAGTGCGGGACAGTTCGACGGCGTCGTCGGCGACCAGACCATGGCCGCGCGAGATCAGTTCCAGGGCCAGCTCGCTTTTGCCCAGGCCGGATTCGCCGGTGATCAGTACACCTACGCCCGAGACGTCCATGAATACGCCGTGGGCTGTGGTTTTGGGCGCCAGCCGTTTGCCCAGGTAGATGCGCAGCAAATCAATGAGCTGTGCGGCGTCTATGGACGTGGAGAGCAGTGGAATTTGCTGGTTGGCGCAGAACTCGCGCAGGTCGTCTGGGGCGGCCAGGTTCTCGGCGATAAGAATGGCGGGTACGCCGCCGGTGACCAGATCTTCGAGGTGGTGGACCCTGCGCTTGATCTCGAAACGGGTGTAATAAGAGAGTTCTTCCGCGCCAAAGACTTGAATGCGCGAGGGGTGGATAAGGTTCAGGTGGCCGACCAGGTCGGCGCCCGACATGCCGACATCGGGAATAAGCCTGTTGGCCGAGTCAGCGCCAGCAATCCAGGTGAAGGGGATTTTGTCCGCGTTGTCGCTGACGAGTTCATGAATGGTGAGCATGGCGGGCCTTAGTCCGGCGAGCTGGTCAGGAGCCGATGGATGGCGGTTGGGTCGGTTTCGGTGGAAAGCGTTTGCCGCAACCCTGCGTTGGACATGAGCTTGGCGATTTCAGCCAACAGGTCCAGGTGTATCTGGGTGGCGGTTTCAGGCACCAGCAAAATGAATAGCAGGCTGGCCATGCGGCCATCGGTGGCATCGAAGCGCACGGGGTCGGCCAGCCGGAAAAACGCGGCGCAGGGTTCTTTCAGGTCTTTGATGCGGCCGTGCGGCACAGCCACATGGTGGCCGAGCGCTGTCGAACCCAAGCGCTCGCGAGCGATAAGGCTTTGAAAAACTGCCGTGCGAGCTATTCCGTGATGGTTTTCGAAGAGCAGGCCAGCCTGTTCGAAAGCTCGTTTTTTACTTGTGACCGGTAGATCGAGCACAACATTGGAGAGCGGCAAGATACGCGACATTAAGTTCATAGTG
>DATJCP010000434.1:0-7912 GCA_035514715.1 Candidimonas sp. | reverse complement strand
TGATGGATAGGGCCGTGGTCAGCCATGCCGATCAACTGGGCGATCAGGCCAAGCTTGCACATTATGTCAAGGTGGATGAGTTGCCTTTTGATTTTGTGCGCCGACGCTTGTCGGTGGTCGTGCGGGATGTCAGCGGAGCTCACCTGATGGTATCCAAGGGCGCCGTCGAGGAAATGCTGGCGGTTTGCTCTCATATACAAGACGCGGATGGACTGCGAGAGCTGGACGCGCAGTCGCGCGACGCCTTGCTGGACCGCGCCCATGGCTATAACGAGGACGGCTTCCGGGTGCTGGTCGTTGCCACCCGCCAGCTTGCCGGCGCCGATGCAAAATTGCAGTACAAGACCTCTGATGAAAGGGATATGGTCCTGTGCGGGTTTCTTACCTTCCTGGATCCGCCCAAAGACTCGGCTGCGCCCGCGATACTCGCATTGCAGGATCATGGCGTAACGGTCAAAGTGCTGACCGGAGATACGCCTGTCGTGACCATGCGGGTTTGTCGCGAGGTCGGGCTTGAGCCTGGCGTGGCGCTGCTGGGGTGGGAAATAGACGCCATGGATGACGCAACGCTTGGCATAGCCGTATCCCATACCACGGTGTTTGCCAAGCTGACGCCATTGCAAAAGTCCCGTATCGTCAAGGCGCTGCAGGCAAGCGGCCATACGGTCGGTTTTTTGGGCGATGGTATTAACGACGCGCCCGCGTTACGTGACGCCGATGTAGGAATTTCGGTCGATAGTGCTGCGGATATCGCCAAGGAAACGGCGGACATCATTTTGTTGGAAAAGAGCCTGATGGTGTTGGAGCAAGGCGTTATCAAAGGGCGTGAGACCTTCGGCAATATCCTCAAGTACTTGAACATGACGGCCAGCTCCAACTTCGGCAATGTGTTTTCAGTGCTGGTCGCGTCGGCATGGCTGCCTTGGGAGCCTATGCTGGCCTTGCAACTCTTGGTTCAGAACCTGATCTACGACATTTCCCAGATGGCGCTGCCTTGGGACAAGATGGATCCCGAGTTCTTGAAGACTCCTAGAAAGTGGGATGCTGGAAATATCGGCCGCTTTATGGTGTGGCTAGGCCCCACCTCTTCAGTGTTCGATATAACGACGTATATCTTGCTATGGACTGTTTTTGGCGCGGGCGCTGCCTATCATGCGGGTGGTGGCGATGCAGGACAGTCCATTATGAACACTGGCTGGTTTATCGAAGGCTTGGTATCCCAGACGCTGGTTGTACATATGTTGCGCACGCGCAAAATTCCCTTTATACAAAGCACAGCCTCTTTGCCGGTATTGCTGTCGACCTCGGTTGCAATCGGAATAGGCTGCTGGCTACCTTACTCGCCGCTTGCGCCGTTCTTTGGGCTACATGGCCTTGATGGTTCTTACTGGTGGTGGTTGATTGCCACTTTGATTGGATACGTCGTACTTACGCAGTTTGTGAAAACCGTTTACATCAGGCGTTATGGTCGTTGGTATTGATACAATGACGGGTTATTGGACTCTGACAGCCAGGCGTTATGTGCTTGGCTGTCAGAGTCCTTGTTTATTTGAAGTACCCGTATTTATCAAGGTTTTAATAATGAAGTTGTTTTCGGCACGCGCTCCTAAGCCTGCTACGGCATTTTTCTCAGCAGCAGCAATAGGCCTGATGGTTGTAGCGTCAGGCGCTGCAGCTCAAAACAGTATCGGGCTGGGCGTTGGCATCATTCCCAAGTACGAAGGGGCAGAGGATTATCGTGCGCTTCCCGTCCCACTGATCAATTACCATAGCGGCAGTTTCTTTATTTCCCCACGCATGGGCTTGCCTAGCATGGGCTTGAAGACCGACCTTACCGATGACTGGTCCGCAGGTGTATTTTTGGGTATGCACCTGGGCCGGGATTCCAGTGATTCATCGCGCTTGACCGGTATGGATGATATTGATTTTCATGGTGCGGCGGGTGTGTACACAGAATGGCGGCCGGGCCCGTTTTCATTGGGTGCTGCCTACTACCAGGCCTTGCATAGTGGTTACGGCGGTACGATGGAACTGCGCGGCAGTTATCAAGCATGGAAAAGCGGAAACGACACTTTGCGTTTGGGTGTAAGTACGCAGTGGGCAAATGGCGATTCCATGAAAACGCACTTTGGTGTTACGCGGCGTGAGGCGGCCGCAAGCCAAGGCCGTTTGCACGCCTATTCGCCGTCATCGGGCTTCAAGTCGGTTTCAGCTTATGGGGTTTGGCACCATCACCTGGGTGGCAGCTGGAGCATGCTGACTACACTGGGCGTGCAGTCTTTGGTAGGCGATGCCGCCGATAGCCCTATCGTTCAAGATAAGGTCGGCATGTTCGGCAGTGTCGGTGTGATGTACTCGTTCTAAAAAAAACCGCCCCTTGGAAGCCAAGGGGCGGTTTGCATTCAGGCGCCTTTTTTACGCAGTAACGCGCATTCGCTATCCGCTTCAGAGCGAAATGCATCTTTGGCTTTGATGGTTCCTACTATCTTGTAGTAATCCCAGGGATACTTGGATTCTGCCGGCGTTTTGACTTGGGCCAGATAAAGGTCGTTCATCATGCGCCCGTCGGCACGAATGACACCGTCGGTTGTGAACATATCATTCACCGGCGTCTCGCCCATTTTCTTACGGACTGTTGCTGTGTCGGTTGTCCTGGTTTCCTGTACAGCTTTCAGATAGTGCATGACCGACGAATAAACGCCTGCCTGAGCCATGGTCGGCATTTTTTGTGTGCGCTCGAAGTATCTTTTCGACCATTCCCGCGATTTTTCATTGCGATCCCAATAGAACGCGGTCGTGAGGTACAGGCCCTGCGCAGCGTCAAGGCCTATGGCATGCACATCGGAAATGTAGATGAGTAATGCAGCCAGGTTTTGTGTACCTTTCGTCAGGCCAAACTCTTTCGCCTGCTTGATCGTAGTGATAAGGTCGCCGCCCGCATGGGCCAGGCCGACTATTTGCGCCTTGGATGAAATGGCCGAAAAAATTTGCGAGGACAAGTCGGGTGAACTGAGTGGGTGGCGTGCCGATCCAACAATTGTGCCGCCCTCGGCGACTACAGACTTGACCGCATCGCGTTCAAGCGCTTCGCCAAACGCATAGTCAACGGTAATCATGAACCAGGTTTTACCGCCTTCCCGTACTACGGCGCGTCCGGTGCCATTTGCCATCGCATAGGTGTCATACACCCAGCTGATGCTGTTTGGCGTGCAGCCTTTACCCGTCATGTCCGACGAGCCTGCGCCGGTAATCAGCATAAGCTTGTTCTTTTCCGTGACCAGCCGCTGTGTCGCGAGGGCGACTGATGAAGTGGTCAGCTCTGCAATGACATCTACATGATCGTTGTCGATCCAACTGCGCGCGATAGATAAACCGACATCGGTTTTATTCTGGTGATCGGCAGAGACCACATCGGCCTTGATCTCTGGGTGCTGGGCCGCAAAATCCTCTACAGCCATCTGTGCGGCAACGACTGACCCTTTTCCCGAAATATCGGCATATGTCCCAGACATGTCAGTCAATACCCCGATCCGAGGGGTTAAAGGCTCAGCTGCTTGTGTTGGCAACATCGATAGCGCAAGGGTACATCCCAGCAGTAACCTAACGATGCTTTTCAGGCGAGCCTCGGTGGCTGTGCTGCTCAAAGGCAGTATTGAATGGTTATTCTTTTTCATGTTGTCTCCTCCGGGTATTAGGGGGCCAGAATCAGTTTGGTTTTACTTTGTGGGCCCTTTTGTTAACGAAATCATTGAGCCGGCGCTGGACATCGTTGCCGGTCTGTACCACTGCTGCCATTAATCCTTCTGCAAATAAACCGTCTGTAGCCGACATGTCGGATATCTTGTTGATTGAACTGACAATCGCGTAGTTGGAAAGAGGTGCATTGCCTGCTATTTTTTCCGCCAGCGATAAGGCGAAGTCGTAGGCGGATACGGGGTTCTCCGGGGTGTTGCATACATAATGGGCCAGGCCCAGGCGCAAGCCTTCTTCGATATCCATTACCCGTCCGGTCAGCATCATTTCCACCATGCGGTTCGGTGTGATGATCTTGGCTGTTCTTACCGTGGCGCCTCCGCCGGTAAAGGTGCCCCGTGTTCCTTCCGGCAAGGAAAAATAGGTGCTGCTGTCCGCTACCCGGATATGGGCGGCGCTTGCCAGTTCGAGGCCGCCGCCAACAACCGCACCCTGAAGGCAGGCAATGACCGGAATGCCCCCATGCTGGATTTTGTCGAAGGCGCGATGCCAGCCTTGGCAGACACGCAGAAAATCGACCGCGCTGCGCTCTTGGTCGTGATGTTCTTTCAGGTCAAGTCCGGCGCAAAAGTGGTCGCCTTGCGCCGCCATGACGATGACTCGGATATACGGCGGAATCGTTGAAAAATAATGGTCGATTTCCGCAATCGCGCTTTCATCGAGGGCATTGCGTTTGTTTGCCCTGTTAAGTGTGACCACCCCTATTTGGTCGATTTCATGGGTTTCAAGGTACGGCGTTGACATATAAACTCCAGATTGCTTCTGCTTGCTAACGGCAAGCTTGTTGAATTCAGTTTTCAAATAATTTTCGCAAGGCATTTTTTTGCAGCTTGCCTGTGGCGGTCATCGGCATGTCGTCGATGAATCTCACCTCGTCAGGAATCGACCATTTCGCGATACGGTCAGTGAACAGGCTCAGGATGTCGGCGGCGCCAACCGTGGTCGATGGTTTCTTTACTACGACCAGCAATGGTCTTTCTCCCCATTTGTCGTGTTTTTGAGCTATGCAGGCAGCGACGAGCACATCGGGGTGTTCCATGGCGATATTTTCGATGTCGATGGAAGAAATCCATTCGCCCCCGGACTTGATGACATCTTTGCTTCTGTCCGTGATGCGCAGGTAACCCAGCTTATCGATGGTGGCGACATCGCCGGTATGAAACCAGCCGTCATCCAGTGCGGATTCTGTGTGCCGGTAGTACTTGTCTATGACCCAGTTTCCCTTGATCATCAGGTTGCCGGTACTTTTTCCATCGTGGGGCAGTCGCTGGCCGTTTTCATCGATGATCTTGAATTCGGCGCCGAACAAGGGGCGCCCTTGCGACGACAAGACTGTTTGCTGTTCCTCTGCCGACAGATGTTTGTGCTCGGAGAGCAGCGTGCATACCGTGCCTAGCGGAGAAACTTCGGTCATGCCCCAGGCATGCCGGACGGCAACGTTGATGCGGGCGAATGCCAAAATCATATGTGCCGAGCAGGCTGCGCCGCCGATGATGGCGCGCCTGAGGGTACTGAAGGCAAGACCGTTTCCTTGGGTATGGTCCAGCAGGCCTTGCCAGACCGATGGGACGCCAGCCGATATGGTGACTCCAGCAGATTCGCATAGGCGATAAAGGGCGTCGCCTTTCAGATTGGCGCCAGGCATGACGATTTTTGCGCCTGATAAGAGGCTGGAATAGGGCAGGCCCCACGCATTGACGTGAAACATCGGAACTAGCGGCATGACTGCATCCTGGCAGGAAATGCCTACGGCATCCGGGTGGCAGGAGGCATAGGCATGTAGCACGGTGGACCGATGCGAATACAGAGCGCCTTTTGGATTTCCTGTTGTGCCCGAGGTATAGCAAAGGCTGCTGGCGGTATTTTCATCAAAGACTGGCCAGGAGAAATCGGGGTCGTCTGTGGTCAGCCAGTCGGAGTACGCAGACCATGAATCGCTTTGCCGGTCGTTGAGTTCGCCTTCATTCAGCAGTACCCATTCTTTGACGCTTGGGCATAAAGCAACCAGCTTCTCGACCAACGCGGTAAAGTGATGATCGAAAAAGATTATCGAGTCTTGGGCGTCGTTGATGATGAAGGCGATTTGATCGAGATGCAGCCGGGGATTGATGATGTGGCATATCGCTTCTATCCCGGACGTCGCATAGTAAATCTCAAGATGCCGATAAGTGTTCCAGGCTAGTGTTCCCACTCTGTCGCCTGGTTGGATATTTTTGCTGTGTAATGCGATTGCCAGTTTTGTAGTCCGGGCGGCGAAATCTGTGTAGGTGTATTCGTGTGTGGTTCCGTCGTCTAGGGCCGTCACGATTTGCTGGTTCGGATTGTTGTTTGCAGCATGCGTGAGTATTGATGATATGAGTAGCGGGAGGTTCATCATGTTTCCCAGTGTCGTCATCCTTGTCTCCTGTGTGCGGTCGATGCTTGGTCTTGTGAATTTATTTTATGGAACCCCTTGGTGCATGGCTATGACGCTTAGTGACGACAGACTCACAAATAATGCCAACTTGCAGGAGCAGGGATGATGCCAGCTGGAAAAGAGGCGGCCGAACACGTTGTCGCTTTCACGGTATCGATAGCTTTTTTGCAAGATTTGTTGTCTAGCCTCGATAGTATTTGCGTGCCAGGGCAGTTCAACGAGTTCCTGAACCAGGCGGGGATCCCTGCTGCATTGATAGCGCAGAGCAATGCCCGCGTCACGCATGATCAGTTGGTGCGCTTGTATCAGGCGGCGGCGGTAGGTACCGGAGATGAAATGATGGGGCTTTGGTCGCGCAGCATACGAAGCGGGGCTCTTAAGCTGCTTTGCAAAGGCTTGCTCGATGCTAGTTCTGTGTCGGTCGCCATGTATCGGTTCACCCAATTCTGGAATTTATTATTGGATGACTACGAACTGGTTTTTAGTGATAAAGATACCTACCCATGTATTGCCGTAAGGCCCCGCCGACTGGATGTGACCCTGAATCGGTTTGGGCATGCTTTGATGCTGAAGTTGATTCATGGGGTGACGTCTTGGCTGGTAGGGCGCGAACTTCCGCTGCATCGGGTTACGCTGGGGTTTGATTGCCCCGTGTTCGCAGAGGACTATCGCATCCTGTTTCCTGCAGCGGTTGCTTTCAACGCCCCGTGTTCGTCCATTGCTTTTCCGGAAAACATTGGAAAACTCAGGTTCAGCCGGTCTTATGCCGAGCTGCGCCCATTTTTGCAGCGGGCGCCCAGGGACTGGATTTTCACCACGTATAAAGAGCACTCCTTTCAGTTGAAAGTGCGCGAGTATCTAAATAGTGCGGGGCGCTTGCAGCATTCCTTGACGGAAGTGGCCGACTCTTTGCATATGTCGACGCGCACGCTGATTCGCAGGCTGGCTGCCGAAAATACCTCTTTTCAGAACATAAAAGACGGCTTGCGCCGTGACTTGGCAATTCTGGACCTGACTCTCAGCAATAAAGGCCTGGACGAGATTGCCCATGGCCTGGGCTTTACGTCAGTGTCTGCTTTTCATCGGGCCTTCAAGATTTCAACAGGCAGCACGCCGGGAGCTTATCGCCACTTAAGTTAAATCGACTCCGGGTCGTAACCCAGGCGGGTCGACAGGCGGCTGCAGACATTGGCCATGATTTCCTTAATTTGCTCGATGTTGGGGCGCGGTGTGCCGTCGATACGGGCAATATGTGGAATATTGACAGCAGCCACCACCCGGCCGCCTATGCCCAAGATGGGAAAGGCTATATTCGTGATTCCCTGGATCTGGATACTGGGCATCGATGCGTAGCCTTGGGCGCGTACCTCTTTTAGCAAGGCAAATAGTTGGCCCGGGTCCATCTGCAGTTCGCCTTCGACCCGGATGTGGCTGCTAAGCATGCGCGTGCGCTCCACCTCGTCTTGATAGGCCAACAGAACATGGCCGGATGAGGTGTCGGTCAGCCCCATCACTACACCGATTTTCAACCCGAAAGACCAGCGTTCCGGGCTATCGATTTGCGCAATGATGATGACCCGTCCGTTCTGAAAAATGGATAGGTGACAGGATTGGCGCGCCCGTTCCGCCAATTCGTGCAATAGGGGCAGGGCGGTACTGACCAGGGATTTGATGGGTTGCTGGCGCTGCGCCAGGCGAAACATTTTCAGCGTCAGCGTGTAGCGGTCATTTTGATCGGCATGG
>DATJCP010000433.1:0-3260 GCA_035514715.1 Candidimonas sp. | reverse complement strand
TTAATTGCTGAACATCAGCGCGGTCAGCAGGAAGTCCAGCCCCAGTACAACCAGCGAACCGGCAACCACGGTGCGCGTGGTGGCGCGAGACACGCCTTCGGGTGTGGGTTTGCAGGTCCAGCCGGCATGCAGCGCAATCATCGTGACGGCAATGCCGAACACCACGCTTTTTATGACGCCGTTAAGCACATCTTTGAAAACATCGACGCCGCCCTGCATTTGCGACCAGAAGACACCCGGGTCGATGCCGATAAGCAGCACGCCCACTATCCAGCCGCCCAGAATGCCCACCATGGAAAACACAGCGGCCAGAATCGGCATGGCGATTACGCCGCCCCAAAAGCGCGGCGCCAGCACCCGGCGTATAGGGTCGACTGCCATGACTTCCATGGCAGTTAATTGTTCGCCCGCCTTCATGAGGCCGATTTCGGCGGTAAGCGACGTGCCCGCGCGGCCGGCAAAAAGCAGGGCCGTGACAACCGGACCTAGTTCGCGCGTCAGCGACAGGGCGACGAGCAGGCCTAGCGCTTCTTCGGAGCCATAACGGTTAAGCGTGTAATAGCCTTGTAGGCCCAGCACGAATCCAACGAACAGGCCGGATACGGCAATGATCAGCAGGGAATGGTTGCCAATGAAATGAACTTGCTGGGAAACCAGGCCCGGACGCTTGAGGGCGATACCGCTGCGCGCCAGAATGGCGCCGGCCAGACGCATGAAAGCACCTAGACCGCTAATGCCGCGGCGTACTTTCTCGCCCAATTCAGTCAGGGATTTGACAGGGGATTTCATGGGCGGCCTGTATGTTGGTCCAGCCACTTTGTGAAAGCCGGAGACGGAGGGTAGTGGAAAGCAATCGGGCCGTCTGGCTGGCCATTCAGGAACTGCTGTACGTAGGCATCTTGCGATTCTGACAGCGCCTGTGGTGTACCGCTGGCAATCAGCTTGCCTTGCCCAACCATGTAGACGTGGTCGGCAATCATGAAAGATTCCGCGACGTCGTGGGTGATCAGCATCGATGCGCAATTGAGCCGGTCGGTCAGGTTGCGTATCAGTTGGGCGGTAATCCCCAGAGATATTGGATCCAGCCCGGCAAAGGGTTCGTCGTACAAGATCAGTTCGGGTTCCAGGACAATGGCTCGCGCTAGCGCCACCCGCCTGGCCATGCCGCCCGATATTTCCGAAATTTTGAGATGGGCGGCCGCACGCAAGCCGACAGCGTCCAGCTTGTCGAGCACACGCTCGATGATCTGGCTTTCGGAAACGCAGGTGTGTTCGCGTAAAGGAAACGCCACGTTTTCAAACACATTCAGGTCGGTAAACAAGGCGCCCTGCTGGAACAGCACGCCCATGCGCTGGCGCAGCTCACGCAGGTCCTCGCCTGTTGCATCGGCGATATTGCGGTCAAATACGGTGATCGTGCCCTGTTGTGCGGTGATCTGCCCTGTAGCCGCACGCAGCAAGGTGGTTTTGCCAGAGCCAGACCCGCCCATCATGGCCACGACCTGTCCTCGACGCACTTCGATGTCGATGCCTTGCAGTACGGTAAAGTCGCTGTAACCCAGGGAAACGGCGGAGAACTTTACAACGGGGTCGGTGGAGGATGGCTGATTCATGGGATTCTGGCCTCGCGGTAAGCCTTCTATTGTAGCTGTTTGGATGATTCGGTCTTTTTTAGTTATATCGCGTGGCCAAGCTGGTTTCGTCAGGCTGAAGGCTGGACAAGAACGAATAGCAGGCCGCCCAGGCCCAGCAACAGAAAAGGGCTGATGCGGGTGCGCAGCAGTGCGATAGTGGAAACAATGGCTACGCCCCAAGCCCATGCACCGCCTTCGGCGGCGCGCAGTATGGTGCCGGTGGCGGCAAGTATCATGCCTGCCGCTACGGGGATCAGGCCCAGTTCTATGGCTTTGATCAGCGGCTTGCCCTCATAGCGTGCCCATAGCTTGGCCAGGTAATACACCAGAATGGCCGAGGGTACGAAAATGGCCACCGAGGCCACCAGCGCGCCGGCTATGCCGGCCGCCTGCCAGCCCACCAGCGTTACCAGCAAGGTTTTGGGGCCGGGAGTCAGCCGCGACAGCGCAAACAGATCCAGGAATTGTGAGTTAGTGATCCATTGGTGTACTTCGACCGATTGATGGTGAATGGCAGGGATAATGCTTTGTCCGCCGCCTATGGTCAGGAAGGACAGCGGTGCGAAAACACGTAATAGCTGGATCAGGATTTCTATCATGGCTGGGTGGTGAAGAGGCAAGAGTCAGGTTGAATGCGTCTTTGCATCACTCTGCCGTTTCCCTTTTCTTGTCCTTTTTGTTCAGGCGCAGCCAGGCCGCTGCAATAGAGCAGGGCGCCGCAACCAGGATGACGCCAATCAGGTTCAGCTCAAAGACGAAGATGGCGACAAAGATGCCCGCCATGATCAGGAAGGAGATGGGGTTGTGCAAGGTGTGTCGGGCTGCGCGCAGTCCCATTTCCAGGGATAGGCCGATAGCGGCGGCGGCAATGCCGGCCAATGCCAGGTGTGCGGTTTTCGATTGACTGATTTGCGCGAAGACCATGACCATGATGATGGCCACGAACATGGCGGGTATGACCATGCCCAGCGCCGCAGCCACCGCGCCGCCTCGGCCGCGCAGGCGGTAGCCTATCCAGATGGATAGGTTGACGACGTTGATGCCGGGGAAGGCCTGGGATAGGGCCAGGCCGCTAAGAAAGTCTTCTTCTGATATCCAGTGCCGCCGATGGACGAATTCGCGCATGAGCCAGCCGCTGAGTCCGCCGCCGAAGCTGGTGACGCCTATTCGTGCGAAGGCCAGGAATAGGGTGCTTAGGGTGGGAGGGGTGTCGATGGCGGCGGGGGTGTTCATTTTCTGTGACAGTGCGGGTGCTTTTGGGGCAATTCGGTATTGTCACATTAAACCTGGATTTAACCGTGGCGATGTGTTGTTTGCTTTCTTTTCTTTCTTAAGCGGCGGCTGTGACCGAGGCAGGGCCTTGGAATGGCGCGCGCTAAGTCGCCAGTCCCTTTCCCGGTCACAGCCGCCGTCGCGTAAGAAGCATGCATAGACGGCTACCGCCAGCAGTCGGACTGAGGTATTCGTCCTGAGGCCTCAGCCCTTTAGGCATCCGCCCATAAGAAACATCGTCCGATCAACGCTATTGTGAGGCGCAGCGAGCTGGGGTGGGCCCAGCGAATTTTGCCTGCGCGGGAAGTCCCGCAGGGATGATTCGCCAGGCCCACCCCAGCTCGCTGCGCCGCA
>DATJCP010000432.1:0-7519 GCA_035514715.1 Candidimonas sp. | reverse complement strand
ATAACTCGTCCCCCTTGCCGCCTTCCAGTGCATACAACCACGCCAGCAGCTCTGCAATCGCTACATACAATTGCGGCGGAATATGCGCGTCAAGGTCAATTTGCATCAGCAAACCCACCAATTCCGGCGACTCATGCACATACAAACCGTTTTCCCTGGCCGTACGAATAATCGTTTCCGCCAGCGTCCCGTAACCCTTGGCTACTACACGTGGGGAAGAGTCTTTGGCATCATAAGTAACGGCAACTGCAACAGTTCGACCGTCATCAAGAGCGTGCGATCGGGTCGTCATTTGATTGGGTTTCCATGATCAATTGCGCCAGATCCATCCGAGACATCAGCCTGTTGGTAAAACGACGCAGTTGGATTGTCAGGAATTTGCTGAACTCCAGCTGCTTCCCATGCATTGCGGGCAACGGACAGTTGGCTTAGCTGCATGCCCATGGCAGAGTAGCGGTCGCGCAAGGCTTCGGTGTGTTGAGTCAGTAACGCTGATGACTCTGGCGCAATCAAATGCATCACCACTTGCTGTCCGGCCAGCGTTAGCCGGGCTTGTACATTGCCCAATACTGGCAGCTGGATATTGATGCGCGTGGCCCAATGGTCTACATCAAGGGGCAGGTCGGTGTCTTCCCTGGACGGTTCGCGGCGGTTGACTTCCCATTCTATTGGGGCGTCAGGCCATGCTTCGCCGCGCCAGGCAAAGGTTTGGTTGGCCAATACTTCCAGTTGCTGGCGCACGATTTGATGTGTTTGCGGGTCTAGTCCCGGTACAGGTACGGGGGCCGATGCTGCGCCGGGGCCGGCTGCCTGGGTATTCTGGCCTGTCATGGCCGCTTCCCCGCGTTGACCGTGGGCGGCTGCCGCTGCGTTGGGGGTATTTGCCGGCGCGTTGGAGCTTGTAGGCTGACCTGCGGTGTTTGTGCTCTTTCCTTGATCCGGCGTCGCGGCTGGCGAGCCTTTTCCGGCTTGGGCTTGAGGCTCTTGTTGCAACTGGCTTACTGTTTGCTTCCCAAAAGCCAGGTTGTTCAAGTGCGATTCGTAAAACATGCCGCTGCGTTGCAGTGCCTGGGCCAAGGCCTGCGCGAGTTGTGCAGGCAGGGCAGAGGCTGACTGTGTGGCAGCCGTAGTGGCTGCGGGACCGTTAAGTGTATTGGTTCCGCTGGCTGTTGACGACGTAGGGGTGTTCTGCCCGCGGCTTAGGGCTGGGTTGGCATCCGCTCGTGCGGCGTTGCCTGCTGCATTGGTATTTGTTGTTGCAGCGGCACCCGGGCGGCTACCATCGGCAGTGCGTGGGTTGGCATCGAGCAAGGGCATTTTGCCCTGGACGGGGGGAGCTTGGTCGGGAAAGTTGGCCAGTAATGCCAGTATGGTCCGGGCAGCATGGCCCAGGCTGGTGGGCGCCGATGCTGTAGTGCTGGTGCTGGGTGCGCTGCGTGCGGCCAGGATCTCGGCAGCGCGGGCATCCAACTTGGCGCGATTGATGGCGTCTTTGGTTTGTTGCTCGGTTTGCCCCGTGGCGCGGTCCACACCGTCGCGCGTCTGGCGATGAACTTGATTCTGCGCGGCATCCGGGCGCTCGGGGCTGCCTGGCTGGGTGACCGCATCTGGGCGGGCGCCTGAAACCAAGTTGGCTTGCTGGGAGAGCGTAGTGCCTAGAACGGAATCCAGCCGATGCACCAATAAGGTGCCTAGGGCCGATGGGCCGCCAATGCTCATGATTACGAAATGGTGCGCGAGTAAGTTTGCAAGACAGTCTGTTGACGTTTCATGTTGCCCAGCAAGACGCCAAGCCGATCAAGTTCAGGCCTGGCCAGCATACGGATGCTGGCATCATCGTCGAGAATCTTGGCTAGCAGTTCTTTGCGTGCTTCGCGATCTTGATCGCTAAGATTGCCAATGGCACGCAGAGACTCCACGGCGTCTTGATATTCTTCACCCAAGGTGACTACCGTATCCCAATTATTGGTGCGTGCTTCCTCTAGCATGCGGCTGGATATGCCGGCTATGATTTCGTACTGGCGCAAAATGGAAGGCGTGTGGCTCATAGGTAATATCATCGGTGGGTCTGTGCGGAATGGCGGTGCTGCTATGTTATTTTTGCATAAGTTGTTGATAATGCAAGAATAGAGTATTTGGCTTCTAAGTACTATAGGGTCGCTGCGTAAGACGGGTATTAGGCTGTTTGCCCGGCAGATAGTTCCGTGCGGGCTGGGTCTACGGCCTCGCGCCAGGCGCTGCCAATGTTAATCAGCAATTGCTCGGCCAGCGCCAGCTTTTCAAGGTCGGCATTCAAGTTGGCCAATAGCAGGTTGCGTATGATCAGTTCGTAACTGGCAACCAGGTTGGTGGCCAGTTCCCCACCCGACGCCCGGTCAACACTGGCTTTCAGGCCGGAATCGACAATGTCGATGGCTTTCGATATGGCAATGCCACGGCCTTCGGCGTTGTTGTTTTCCATATGCAGGCGGGCTTTCAATATAGCCGCCTGCGCGCCATTGAACAGCAGCGTGATCAGGTGTTCGGGACTAGCGCTGAACACCTCGGTTTCCAGGCCTATATTGGCATAGGCATGGACGGAGTGTTGGCTTCTAGGCCCGCGGGCAGGGGAATAAGTCATTATTTACTGTTGTTGCCAAGCATGGATAATTGCTGAGTCAGGTAGTTGCTGATGGAGCCCATCTGCGCCACCATGGAGTCCAGTGCAGAAAACTGCTTACGATAGGTTTCCATTTTTGTGTCGATGCGGTCAGATGTGGCGTCGTATTGCTTTTCCAAGTCTTTAAGAGTCTTGGTCATGCTGTCGGTGGCGTTACTGATAGTGCCGCCGCTTTTGATGAAGTTGTCGGCAACTGTGCCCATCCGCTTGCTGATGCCATTCTCGCCCGCGAACAGCTTTTCGACATCGACCATGTTGTCTTTCAGGGCCGCATCCAGCTTTTTGGTATCCACTACCAGATGGCCGTTTTTAGGGTCAGTTGTAACGCCTATCGACGACAGATTACGTACAACGCCAGAATCATTTACGGCATTTAAGGCGTCGCGTACTTGGTTTTGTACATTGCGCGCCAGGCTGTCACCAGTCAGGGCGCCGGTTTTCTCTTTATCATTGACGTCGAAGGTCGTCTGTGTCTTGATGACGTCTTGCAGGCTGTTATAGGCCTTGACGAAATCAGTGATAGCTTTAGAGGTAACAGTATCATCGCGTGTTATGGACAGGGTGTCTGTGCTGCCTGGGGTGTTCGTCTTGGTCAGTGTAAGCGTTACGCCGTCAATGGCGTCTTCGATCACATTGGTTTGGCTATTGATTTCAATGCCGTTGAATAATACCCTGGCGTTGTCGGCGGCTTTTTCCTTCAAGGCGCTGTTGGCATCGCCTTGTGTGAAGCCGATAGTATTTTGCAATTCAGTTATGTCGGTGCCTGTGCCGGCATCGCCTACGGTAATGCTTTCGACAGACGCTTCCGTACCCGTGTCTTTGGCTGTGAATAACAGATAGGACTTGGAACCGTCGTTGATCAGCGTGGCGCTGACACCCATGCTGGAATCGTTGTTGATGGCTTTGGCGATGCCTTCAAGCGAGGTATTGGCTGCGTCTAGGTTTAAGGTTTTGACGCCCTGGCCAATGGCAAGGGCTTCTGTGCGGCTGGTTTTGCCGACGCTAGTCAGAGTTTGAGACGTAGCCAACTGCTGGACTTCGATGTTGTATTGTCCGGCTATGGCTTTGCTGGTCGCCTTGGCGGTAAAGGCGTCGCCGGAGACGCTGGTTTTAAGTGCGCCGAAAGCATCTGCTTTGCTCAGGGCATCAGACGCTTTCTTTAATTCTTCAATAGAGCCTTTGATTGTGCCGTAGCCCGACAGGCGGTTTTGGACACTCTTTGCCCGGCTTGAGATCAGGCTTAAGGAAATGTTTTCACTTTTGCGCAGATCTTCCAGCAGCTTGTCTAGCGGCAGGCCTGAACCAACGCCAATATTTGAAATAGCCATAATAAACTCCGTATTCAGGTATTGTGCTGCAAATTAGAGAAATTCAATGCATTTGATAACGGCTATAAGCTTGTGCTCTTTAGCCGTTTGCCCCATTTGCATGGGTCCGTTATGCGGGCAGGGCTTTACGCCTTGGTGTCGATCGATTTTCCTTGTAGCTGCACGATCATTTTTGCCACGCGTATGACCGCGTCGCTGGGCACGGTGCGCAGGACTTCTCCGGTGGCGCTATCGATAATGGATACGACAATGCGTTCGGCTTCGGGGTCAACATCGAAGCGCATGCCAGTGGACCAGGCCTTCATGTTGTCGTTAACCTTTTCCAGAGCCTTGTCTAGCGATGCGTTTTCGCTTTCTGTTTGGTCGTTAGGCTGCTGCTTGGGGGCCGTGCTGGCGCTGCCGCTGTTTGACGCCTTGTCGGACGCAGTGACTTGAACCGCGGGCTCCGGAATGGATTCGGGGCGGGTTACATCGGTGGCAGCGGGAACATAAGGCATAGATCCGGCATTTGCACCTATAGGGTTGACCATCGGGTGGCTCCTGAAAGTTTTTATTGGATTTGTTTAGCGCCGGTATCCGCGTAAGTTTTACACCATGCGCTTATCATGTGTACTTAACGGCAGCTTTCCAGGAAGCTTTAGCCTAAAGTTGGCTCTAATTGCGGGAATTGGCAATAAAATGCCCGGCTGATCCGCTCACCGAGGCTTGCCAAGCTCGGCAACAATAGACATCCTGTACGTTTGTTTTTATTAATACCGCATGTCTAGCTCTGAAGACCGCCTTGTTGGACAGTACGCTCCGATGGTTCGCCGCCTGGCTTTGCAGCTTGTTGCCAAACTGCCCGCCAGCGTCGAGCTTGACGACTTGATGCAGGCCGGCATGATGGGCCTGCTAGACGCCGTGCGGCGTTATCAGCAAACCGCTGAAGCTCAGTTTGAAACCTACGCCGTGACCCGCATACGCGGCGCTATGCTGGATGAATTGCGCAGCCAGGACTGGTTGCCGCGTAGCGTGCGAAGCAAAACCAAAAGTATAGAGCAAGCCATACATCGGCTTAATCATCGCTTGTTGCGGCCAGCCACCGAAGCCGAAATCGCCCGGGAACTGGATATGCCGCTGGCCGAGTACCAGGAACTGCTGGAAGACGCGCGTGGTGTGCAAATCATTCACTATGAAGACCTGGCTCGAAATAGTGACGATGCGGCACATCCCCTAGATCGGGCTCACCACCAGGGAAGCGACGATGAACAAAGCCGCTGGGCTAATCCGCTTAACCAGTTGGTGTCGCAAGGTCTACGTAATGCCTTGATTCTGGCGATAAAGTGCCTGCCGGAACGCGAGCAACTGCTGCTGTCGCTGCAGTTCGAGCAAGATCTGAATCAAAAAGAAATCGGTGCTGTCATGGGGATTACCGAGGGTAGGGTGTCGCAATTGCGATCGCAAGCCGTAGCCCGTATACGGGCAGCCTTGGCGCAAGATAACTGGAACGAGAATCTCGGCGAAGCCGAATTCCAGGCACTCCTTTAAGTACGCCGCTCTCCTCATTCATAAGCTTTATTTCAATTGTTTTGTCATTTGCGTTTTTTTAAAGATATATTTAATATTCATCTTTAACGAATCGGCATTAACGAATAGTAGAAAGAAAGGGAACAGCGATGGACATCGAGCGCTTTAAGCATCAGCATGTGGAAATACTGGATGGCATTGCCGGTCTACGGCAGTTTGCTCACGCTGGCATCAAAGAAAATGCCCATGAAATAGCCGGGGGCATTACCGCGTTAAGTACGGTCGTCAAGTTGCACCTGGCCATTGAGGACCGCATTTTGTATCCGGCCTTGCAGCAGGGGAATGATGCAAGGTTGGCTGAAATGGGCCATGCCTATCAGGAAGACATGAAAGGCATCGCCAGCGGGTATATTGCGTTTTCCCGCCGTTGGGGTGCTGCTGCGGCCATCGCTGAAAATGCCGATCAGTTCCGCACAGAAGCCAATACTGTGCTTAAGGCCTTGCATTCTCGCATGCAAAAAGAAAATGCCGAGTTTTACCCGGCGATTGAAGCCATGTAGGCAGTTTCTTTACGCCAGCACAGTATCGTCGTTGATCTGGACGGTTTCGTCATTGCACGAGCGGGCGCCGCGTCGTAGCAGGCGCTGATAAAAGCCTGGCGTCATATCTGTAATGAAAACCTCGTACCCGTGGGCTTTGGCGGGTATGTATATGGCTTTGATCAGCATTTTCCCCAGGCCTTGGCCTTTCATGGCCGTGGGCATGACTATGCTGGATATCTGGACTTGTTTGCGTTCGTGATCAACGGCAATGCGCAGCAGGGTTGCCCTGGTTTGTTCGCTGTCGTCTTGCTGAATCTTGACTTCGATAAGGCCTGGCTGTAGATCAAACCTATGGTTATTCAGGTTTTCCAGGTAGGGGGCTAACAGCGGTTTGATCGCGTTTACGATTTCGGTTTCTATGACGGTCATGGCGTTCACATTCCTGATGTAAAGGCAAAGCGTATGGGCTGCTTAGCCGGTGTTGCGGTTATTCGGCTGCTATGTTCATCATACTAGAGTCGCTTCGGGTAAATGGCAACTGCCTTGCGATGGCTTCAGGGTGATTTCAAATACCGTCAATCCGTTTTCCGAGCTAGCTTGAATAGCCCCTCCGTGGGCGTCGATGATGGATTTCACGATTGCCAGGCCTAGTCCCGCGCCTTCGCCGCTACGCTGGCGGGAGGCGTCGGGCCGATAAAAGCGTTCGAACAAGTGCGGAATGTGCTGGGCGGGGATAGTGGGGCCGGGGTTCTGAACGCTAAGCGTGATTTTGCCGGCGGTTAACGATGTGGACACGATGACGGTGCTGCCTTGTGGCGTATAGCGGATGGCATTGGATAGCAGATTGCTTAGTGCACGTCGCAGCATCAAGGGGTCGCCTTGCGCCCAGACGGGCGGGCCCTCGGCTTTCAGCTGGACCGCACGTTCCTCGGCCCAGGCTTCGAAGTAGTCGAATAGCGCGGTGATTTCCTGGGCGAGGTCTACGGTAACCTGTTCTGGCTTAAGTAGTTTGTTGTCTGCCTGAGCCAGGAACAGCATGTCGCCCACCATCTTGGTCATGCGTTCATACTCTTCCAGGTTGGAATAGAGCACTTCCTGATACTGTTCAATGCTGCGGGCCTGAGCAAGGGCAACCTGGGTTTGCGTAGTCAGATTGGTAATGGGCGTACGCAGCTCGTGGGCGATATCGCCGGAAAAATTCGAAAGCCGGCGAAATACGTCTTCCAAGCGATTGACCATCTCGTTGAATGATATAGCCAGCTCCGTCAGTTCGGCAGGTACGGCGTTGGGCTGCAGTCGAATATGAAGCTGATCGGAACGGATTTTCCGTATTTCCCGGCTAATACGCCGTATCGGAGCGTGGCCTTGATACACGGCCAACCAGGTGGCAAGAATGGCAATCAGGCTGGCCGTTAAGGTAATCAGTCTTAGGTTGCTGCGAAAGCCGTCGATGTAGTGCAAATGGAAATCAATGCCTATGGCTA
>DATJCP010000431.1:0-1845 GCA_035514715.1 Candidimonas sp. | reverse complement strand
TGCGCTGCAAATCAATGGATTCACATCCAGCTCTGAAATAATCGTTTTCTGATCGGCAATCAGTTCCGACAGCCTGCAAATCACGTCGGCCAGCTTATCCAGGTTCACGGGTTCCGAACCGCGAAAGCCGGTCAAGATCGCTTTCCCTTTCAAGCGATCAAGCATGCCCAGGGCTTCTTCATGGTTGACCGGCGCCAACTCGAGCACCGCATCCTTAAGCAGCTCGACAAAAATACCGCCGAGGCCGACCACAATCACCGGACCGAACAAGGGATCAACCTTGGCGCCGACCATGATTTCAACGCCAGCGGGAATCATGGGCTGGACCAGCACACCGTTGATCTGCGGCGGCGGCGATACGTTATGGGCATTGGCCATGACGGCCTCATAGGCGCTGGCCACCTCGGCTTCGCTCTTCAGATTCAGCCTGATGATGCCGGCTTCGGTTTTATGCAGAATGTCTGGCGACTCGACCTTCATTGCCACCGGATAGCCCATGCCATTCGCGGCGGCAACGGCATCCTCGACAGACTGAACGAGCTGATCTTGAACTACCGGCACCCCATAAGCGCTCAGCACTTGTTTCGCCTCGCGTTCGGTAAGGCTGTCTTTTTGCGCGTTGCCAAGCAGCTTGGCAGCCGTTTGCGCAGCCTCGGCCGAGGCACTGCGCCTCAACTTGCGCGGTTGCGCAGCCAACCACTGCTCTCTTTCATTCCAGATGGCAAGCGTGGCAAAGCATCGATCCATTGAGCGGAACATGGCAACATGCGGGTCGAGCTCGGTTTCCAGCGCGCCCGGCCCTTCCAGCCATTCGGTAAGCCACACGGCGCATGCGATCTTCCCGTAAAGCTTGGCCGCCTCGCTAAACACTTTCAAGCGTTCCGTTGCAATGGCATAGGCCAGCGGCTGCGGAACGACTACCGCACCATAGTTGTCGTCGCTCATCAACGCGTCCACGCAATCATGCAGACTTTTCGGGTCGGCGATGACTTGGGCGGTTACGTCGCATGGGTTGTTGGGCGACCCGAATTCGGGCACCACACGCTCGAGCACGATGCGGGTTTTTGCTTGCGGCTGCGGCAACGGCACATTATGCAATTCGGCCTTGTCCGCCGACATAATGCAGGCGCCGCCGGAGGTGGCAACCACGGCAACGCCGGGCGCCTTGGGCCGCAATGCCTTGCTGAAGAAAGCGGCTGTTTCAACAAGGGCTTCAAAGTCATCGACAACGATCATGCCAGCGCGCCGGAAAGCGGCACGGTAAGCCACATCGGAACCGGCCAAAGAGCCTGTGTGCGACATCGCTCCTGCAGCCCCCTGCTCGCCCGTCGCCATTTTGTAAATGACAACGGGCTTATTCGCGGCATGTGCAATTTGCGCCGCCTCGATCAGGCGGGTCGGGTTGGACATGCCTTCAAACAGGCAAGCAATGACTTTGCAGTTCGGGTCGCCAGCCAGGTAGCTGATCTGGTCGGCCACGTCGATATCGCAAGCATTGCCGCAAGTAAGCACGTGACTAAAAGAAATGCCATGCTCAACCCCCTGCGCAAGTGCGAAACCAAGCGCCCCCGACTGGCTGACCAACCCGATCGCGTTCTCTTGTACGGTAACCTGGCGGCTGCCGGGAGGGGCAATGAAGGTACCGATAAAACCCGTCTTGTAATTCAAGGCGCCGATACAGTTCGGACCAAGAATTCGCACGCCGGACTCTTGTGAAATCTGCACCAGCCTTGCCTGCTGTGCAGCCCGTTCGGGCTTGCCGGTTTCACTATAGCCAGAAGAAAAAATAATGATCCCGCCAACCCGGCATTCAGCGCACTCCTCTACGACGGGTTCTACCGCTTC
>DATJCP010000430.1:0-3168 GCA_035514715.1 Candidimonas sp. | reverse complement strand
CCTGTTCCACGCACGGTATGTATGAGCGGGAGGGCGAAGGGGCCATCTATTTTCTGGCGCAGCCTGCTGATCTGAACGTCGATGACATTGGTTTGCGGGTCGAAATGATAGTCCCACACCGACGCCAGCAGCATAGTTCGCGTCAGGACTTGGCCGGAGTTCATCATCATGTAAACCAATAGCTTGAACTCCCGGGGTTGAAGCGCTATCGGTATGCCTGCTCTGGTAACACGCCGGGCGACAAGGTCCAGCACAAGGTCGGCGACCTGTAGTTGGCGAACTTCGTAGTTTGTGGAAGAGCGCCGCACCAGTGCCTCGATACGAGCCGACAGTTCGGGAAATGCAAATGGTTTGGTCAGGTAATCGTCGCCTCCCGCTTTCAGGCCGCGCACGCGCTCATCCAGCCCGGTCAAGGCGCTAAGGACCAATACGGGTGTTTTTTTTCCCAGGGCACGCAGCGTGGAAAGAATGGATAACCCATCGATATCGTTGGGAAGCATGCGGTCAAGAATGATCACATCCCATGGTTCACCGGTAGCCCGTTGCAGGCCGCTGGCGCCGTCCTGGCAAATGGCGACAAAATGGCCTTCTTCTTTCAGGCCGGTCGCAATGTAACGCGCATTGTCGGCGTCGTCTTCAATAATCAGGCAGCGCCACATAAGTTATTTCCTGGACAATCGGCAGGGCGTTCCGGGTAGATGCCTGCCGAACCTGGAATGTTAACGCTTTACCTGCACAACGTCCTCGTTCGCGGCGAACATTGCTAAACGGTAATGTTCGTGTAATGCCTGCCGCCTCAGGTTTTCACTACCATTCAGTCTGTCTTGATGGACAAGAATCAGAAAGAAATCATATGAGGGGTTGTAATGAGAATACGGTCTAAACAAGACCTGTGGTCGGGGATAATGTTTCTCGGGATCGGTGTGTTTTTCGCCTCGATCGCCACTGGATACCAGATGGGGACGGCGGCGCGCATGGGCCCGGGCTATTTTCCTTTCTGGCTGGGCGTGGTGTTGGCGCTGCTGGGAGTCGTGATCACGCTGGGTGCGCTTTCGCCTAAAGCCGAAGAAAACGAAATTGATAAGTTCGACTGGCGCATTGTGGGCCTGGTGGTTGGGTCCGTAGTTCTTTACGGTGCATTGCTGGAACCGTTAGGGGTCTATATCGCCACTTTTATTTTGGTGGTGGTGAGCAGTGTCGCGGGACATGATTTCAGTTGGAAAGTTTCCGTAGCCAATGGCATTTTCCTGGTGGTGTTTTCGTATCTTGCCTTCGTCAAAGGCCTGGGGCTTATTTTCCCCCTGTGGCCCAGCTTTCTAGGCAATTAAAGGAGCACCGAAAATGGAATTATTAGATCACTTGATGTTGGGCCTGACCGTTGCCTTCACGCCTGAAAACCTTATGTACGCTTTTCTTGGTTGCCTGCTTGGCACCTTGATTGGCGTACTGCCTGGTATCGGCCCTGTGCCCACGATTGCCATGCTGCTGCCCATTACTTATGTACTGCCGCCTACTGCTGGTCTCATCATGCTTGCCGGTATTTATTATGGTGCGCAATATGGCGGATCTACCACCGCCATTCTTGTGGCGCTGCCGGGGGAAACCTCAGCCGTGGTCACGGTGCTCGACGGCCATCAGATGGCCCGCAATGGTCGGGCCGGCGCGGCATTGGCTATTGCAGCATTGGGGTCGTTTTTTGCCGGTTGCGTTGCCACAGTGCTGTTGGCCGCTTTTGCGCCGCCGCTGGCTGAAGTGGCCTTCAAGTTCGGGCCTGCCGAGTACTTCTCGTTGATGGTTCTGGGCTTGGTTGGCGCCGTTGTGTTGGCTTCAGGTTCGCTGCCCAAGGCTATTGCCATGATCATTTTGGGCTTGTTGCTGGGCATGGTAGGTACCGACGTCAACTCGGGGGTTGCCCGTTTCGACTTTGGTATTCCCGAGTTGCAAGACGGCATCGACTTTGCCATCGTGGCCATGGGTGTGTTCGGTTTCGCCGAAATCATGACCAATCTGGAGCAGAAAGAAAATCGAGTCGATATCACCGATAAGGTTGGCTCCTTGTATCCCAACAAGCAGGAATTCAAAGAAGCCTGGCCTGCCGTTGTGCGCGGCACCGCTTTGGGTTCGGCACTGGGCATCCTGCCTGGTGGCGGCGCCGTGCTGTCGTCGTTCGCGTCCTACACGCTGGAAAAGAAAATCTCCAGCCAGCCTGAACGCTTCGGTAAAGGGCATCCCGCAGGTGTGGCAGGCCCCGAGTCGGCCAATAACGCCGCGGCACAGACATCGTTCATTCCGTTGTTGACGCTGGGTATTCCTGGTAACGCGGTGATGGCGTTGATGGTCGGTGCGATGACCATCCATAACATTCAGCCTGGCCCACAGGTCATGACCAGCCACCCCGAACTGTTCTGGGGTCTGATTGTGTCGATGTGGATCGGCAACCTGATGCTGGTGGTCCTGAACCTGCCATTGGTCGGTCTTTGGATCAAGCTGCTCAGAGTGCCTTACCGCATTCTGTTCCCAGCCATTCTGGTGTTTTGTACGATAGGGGTGTATTCCCTTAACTACAACGTCTTCGACATCTGGATGACTGCGGCATTCGGCTTGATCGGCTATGTCTGGGCCAAGCTCAAGTGCGAAGGCGCACCGCTGCTGTTGGGCCTGGTGCTAGGACCCATGATGGAGGAAAACTTCCGCCGCGCCTTGCTGCTGGCCCGTGGCGACTACTCCACCTTTGTGATGCGTCCATTGTCGGCTTCGTTATTGGCCGCAGCGGTACTGCTGGTGGTCATCGTTGCTCTGCCTTCCATACGCAAGAAACGCGAGGAAACGTTCGTCGAAGAGGATTGATGCGGCAGTGCCCAGATATAGACCCCGGTTATATCATGGGGTTTTGTCTGGACGAAGATGTCCTTAGCAAAAGGTGAATTCCAATGCCGTTGTTGCCCATTTACTATCAATAGTAGATTGGTAACAACGAATAAGGAGACATCGAGTCTAATGACAACAGCATCTACCTGGACGCTTGGCTGTGCCGGCGTCCTGTTCGCTTTAAGCAGCGCCGCAAGCCTGGCGCAAACCTATCCATCCAAGCCAGTCACACTGATCATTCCCTATGTGCCGGGCGGCACTACTGATGTCGTGGTGCGTCAGTTCGCGCAGTCGCTGCAG
>DATJCP010000429.1:0-4271 GCA_035514715.1 Candidimonas sp. | reverse complement strand
AAAGGAACCAAGCATGGCATCAGTGCAGATTCGCGAGGTGCAGAAATACTTTGGAAGCACACAAGTCATTCGTGGCGTAAGCATAGCCATCAAAGATGGCGAGTTTGCAGTGCTTGTAGGCCCCTCGGGCTGCGGTAAGTCCACACTGCTGCGCATGCTTGCCGGCCTTGAAGAAATCACGCACGGCGAAATCCTTATTGGCGAAAAAGTCGTCAATAACGTACAGCCGAAAGAGCGCGATATTGCCATGGTCTTCCAGAACTATGCGCTCTATCCCCACATGACTGTCTACGACAACATGGCTTTCTCACTGATGCTGGCCAAGTCCGACAAGGCCATCATCAAGCAGCGCGTCGACAAAGCTTCGGAAGTGCTTGGCCTGGGAGCGCTGCTGCAGCGCTACCCCCGCCAACTTTCAGGCGGGCAGCGCCAACGCGTAGCCATGGGCCGCGCCATTGTCCGCGATCCCCAGGTATTTCTTTTCGACGAACCGCTGTCCAACCTGGATGCAAAGCTGCGCGTGCAAATGCGCGCCGAAATCAAAGCCCTGCATCAGCGCCTGGGCACGACTTCTGTCTATGTTACCCACGACCAGATCGAGGCCATGACGATGGCCGATCAAATCGTCGTCATGCACGACGGCATCGTCGAACAGCACGGCAAACCGCTACATATCTACGACCACCCCGCCAACCTGTTCGTTGCAGGCTTTATCGGTTCTCCCGCGATGAATTTCATACCGGGCACACTGCGCCGTCGACCAGACGGAGTCCATGTTGAATTTGCCGACGGCAGCAGCCTGCCTTCCCCGCAAAGTGCAAATGGCGCCGGTACCGACGGCCAGCAAGTCATTTACGGCGTGCGCCCCGAACACTTGTCCATCGGCGCGCCCGGCACGGGGTTGAAATCCATCGTCACTGTGGTCGAGCCCACCGGCGCCAACACCGAGGTCTATTCCAGTTTCTGCGGTGTCGACATGATTTCCATTTTCCGCGAGCGCCACGACTTTGCCGCAGGCGACGCCTTGCATTTGCTGCCCGACCCGCAACACACCCATTTATTCGACGCACAATCCGGCACAGTGCTGGTGCAAGCGTAATTTCAGGAGGCTGTAACGATGTAAACAAAGCGGAACGGGACACGTTCCCAATAACCAAGGAGTGCGAGACATGACAAAGCTGACAAGGCGTGATTTCTTGATGTCCACGGCAGGCATAGCCGCCGCAACAAGTATGGGCGGCAAAGCATTTGCAGCCTCAGGAGAACTTAACTACAAGCCTGAAGAAGGCGCCAAACTCCGTGTCCTGCGATGGAAGCGGTTTGTACAAGGCGACGAAGATCTCTGGAACGCCAACACTAAAAAATTCACAGAAAAAACCGGTGTTGAAGTACGAATAGATGCCGAGGGCTGGGAAGATGTCAGGCCCAAAGCGGCTGTCGCCGCCAACATAGGCAGCGGCCCCGACATTATCATCGGCTGGTTCGATGACCCGCACCAGTATCCCGACAAACTGATGGATTTGTCCGAACTGGCCAACTACCTTGATAAGAAATACGGCGGCTGGTATGACGTATGCAAAAAATACGGTATGCGCGGCGACAAATGGATCGCCCTACCCTTGGGCGTCGTCGGCAATGCCTTGTGCTATCGGGAAAGCCAGGTAAAAGCAGCGGGCTTCGACAGCGTTCCCAAAGACACTGCTGGATTTCTTAAGCTATGCCAAGCCCTCAAAGCCAAAGGCACGCCCGTCGGCTTCGCACTGGGCAAGGCAGTTGGCGATGGCAATAACTGGGCCCACTGGCTGCTATGGTCGCACGGCGGCATGATGGTCGACGATAAGGCCAATGTGGTCATCAATTCACCGGAAACTTGGGCGGCGCTTGAATATGCCCAACAACTGTATAAAACCTTTGTGCCCGGCACGCTCTCTTGGCAGGACCCATCCAACAACAAGGCATTCCTGGACAACCAGATCAGCATGACCGCCAATGGGATTTCGGTGTATTACGCGGCCAAGAACTCGACCGACCCAAAATGGCAGGCCATGGCCAAAGACATACAGCATGCGCACCTGCCCATAGGTCCCATAGGCAAACCTACCGAACTGATGCAAATCACGCAGATGATGCTGTTCAAGTATTCCAAATATCCGAACGCCGCCAAGGCCTACCTGCAGTTCATGATGGAAGCCGACCAATACAACCCCTGGATGGAAGCCGCCATAGGTTATGTCAGCCAATCGCTGAAAGCCTATGAAGCCAACCCCATCTGGACCGTAGACCCCAAGCATACGGTCTATCGCGACGCTGCGGCGCTAATGCTGGATAACGGCCATGCCGGCCCATTAGGCACCGCGTCCGCGGCAGTCATGGCCGACTATGTCGTACTCGACATGATTGCAGCGGCGGCCAGCGGTTCGAAAACACCCAAGGAAGCAGCAGCCCAGGCAGCCGAACGCGCCAAACGATATTACAAAACCTGAACAGTCGGCACGTGTAACGATACTGCGGTTTTATTTCCTTTACGGCGGCGAACGTAGCTCCGCCACCGTAAAGGCAGGCTTTGTCGAGGACATTTATGCTCTCTCGCATACTGAACAACCGAAATTGGCTAGGGCTGGTTTTCATGCTGCCTACCGCCCTTTTGCTATTGGTATTCTTGACCTACCCCCTAGGGCTAGGCATCTGGCTGGGTTTTACAGACGCCAAGATAGGCCGGGCCGGCGAATGGGTAGGCCTTGATAACTATATCTACTTAAGTGGTGATTCTGTAGCGCAACTGGCGCTGTTCAATACCGTGTTCTATACCGCGGTGGCCAGCGTGCTGAAGTTCGCCCTTGGTTTGTGGCTGGCGCTGCTGCTGAATAAAAACCTGCCCTTCAAATCGTTTTTCCGTTCCATGGTCTTGCTGCCCTGGATAGTGCCGACAGCGCTATCGGCATTGGCGTTCTGGTGGATTTACGATGCGCAGTTTTCCATTATCAGCTGGACACTGGTCAAGCTGGGTCTGATAGACACTTATATCAACTTCCTGGGAGACCCGTGGATGGCAAGGTTTTCGACCATAGCCGCCAACGTCTGGCGCGGCATCCCGTTTGTCGCGATCACGCTGCTGGCCGGCCTGCAAACCATTTCCCCCGCCTTGTATGAAGCGGCCTCCATCGACGGCGTAACGCCCTGGCAGCAGTTCCGTTATGTCACCCTGCCCTTGTTGACGCCGATTATCGCGGTCGTCATGACGTTCTCGGTCTTGTTCACCTTCACCGATTTCCAGCTGATTTATGTGCTTACCCGCGGCGGGCCGCTTAATGCCACGCACCTGATGACGACATTGTCATTCCAGCGTGCCATACCCGGAGGCTCCCTGGGAGAAGGCGCGGCATTGGCCATCATGATGGTGCCATTCCTTTTGGCGGCCATCATGTTTTCCTACTTCGGCCTGCAACGGCGCGCGTGGCAACAAGGGGGTGACAAATGAAAGCCGACCCACAACATGAAAAACAGGGAATGGATTACTTGCAGTCGATGCCTCGGCGCTGGGTCACCGTCTATATCCCGCTAGGCATCTTTGTCTTCGTACTACTGTTTCCGTTTTACTGGATGGCCATCACGGCATTCAAGCCCGACGAAGAAATGGCGCTAAGCTCGGGCAATCCTTTCTGGGTGCTTGCCCCTACCCTGAAGCATTTCAAGAAGCTGCTCCTGGATACGCCTTTTCCCGGCTGGCTATGGAACTCGATACTTATTTCGACAGTGGCAACGCTTATTTCCCTGGCAGCCAGCGTTTTTGCCGCCTATGCCATTGAGCGGCTGCGCTTCCAGGGTTCCAAGCAGGTTGGCTTGGGGATATTTTTTGCGTATCTGGTCCCGCCATCGATTTTGTTCATCCCATTGGCAGCCATCGTTTTCCAGCTGGGGTTATTCGATACGCGCATGGCGCTGATTCTGACTTATCCGACATTTTTAATTCCATTCAGCACTTGGCTGCTGATGGGCTATTTTCGTTCGATTCCCTACGAGCTGGAGGAATGCGCCTTGATCGACGGGGCCACCCGCTGGGAGATACTGATAAAAATCATTCTGCCGCTGTCAGTACCCGGGCTGATTTCGGCGGGCATTTTTGCTTTTACGCTGTCCTGGAATGAGTTCATTTATGCGCTGACGTTTATTTCGTCGACAGAAGCCAAGACGGTGCCTGTTGGTATCGTTACTGAGCTGATCGAGGGGGATGTCTACCATTGGGGAGCGCTGATGGCTGGAGCTTTGCTGGG
>DATJCP010000428.1:0-2473 GCA_035514715.1 Candidimonas sp. | reverse complement strand
AGATCTTCTTCGGCAAGATCAGCCAGTGTGCGCGCCACGCGCAGAATGCGGTGCACGACGCGCGCCGACCAGCTCCAGCGCGCCATCCCTTGCTGAATCAAGCTTTTGGCCGATGGCTGTAAAACGCAGTACGCTTCGATTTGACCGACATCCAAGCTGGCATTCAATCGATTTTGGCGATGTGCCTGGCGCAGACGGCAACGGACGACCCTGGCACGTACTGGATCAGACGCCTCGCCGGGCGGCGCATCCATCCAGTCGGCATCGGCCGCAGGCAGCGCAATTTGCAAATCCACCCTATCCAACAACGGCCCGGAAAGCTTGCTGCGATACTTTTGAATCTGCTCAGCCCCGCAAGTGCACAGCATTTTGGCATGGCCCAGCCAACCGCAAGGGCATGGATTCATGGCTGCAACCAATTGGAAGGCGGCAGGGAAAGTTAATGTTCTTGAGGCGCGGGCAATTGATATACAGCCTGTTTCCAAAGGCTCGCGCAAGGACTCCAGCACTCGGCGGTTAAATTCAGGAAGCTCGTCCAAAAACAAAATACCGCGATGGGCTTGGCTGATTTCCCCTGGCCGGGGATGAGCGCCGCCTCCAACCAAGGCTGGCGCCGACGCCGAATGATGCGGGGCCCTAAAGGGCGGAAGGTCACTAAAGGCGTGATCTCGCCCACTGATGCTGGCCAGGGCTGCTACCTCCAGCGCATGCTCAAGACCAAGACGCGGTAGTAAACCAGGCAGCCGATGCGCCAGCATGCTTTTTCCTGTTCCTGGCGGACCGGCCATCAGCAGACTATGGCCGCCTGCTGCCGCGACCTCAAGCGCCCGGCGCGCCAATGCCTGACCGCGCACGTCAGATAAACAGGGCACGGCAGCCGCTGAAGACTCCGTCGACCCCGGCTGAACTGCGGCCAACGGCACCCGGCCAGCAAAATGCTCAACTACCTCCACCAGACTGCCAGCCGCCAATACAGTCAACCCCGGCACACGTGCAGCAAGGCCGGCGCAATCGGGCGGCATGACCAGCCTGGCACCTGGCGTGCTGCGCGCCACCGCCAAGGCAATGGCCAACGGCGCCCCTACTGACACGATAGCCCCTGTCAGAGAAAGCTCGCCGGCAAACACGTAAGACTGCAAGTCAGGCAAGCCTGCGCCGGTTTCTGGCTGCACCTGACCCGACGCCAACAATACGCCCAAGGCGATAGGAAGGTCGAAACGGCCGGATTCCTTGGGCAAATCCGCTGGCGCTAGATTCGCCGTGATCCGCCCCGCCGGGAACTCATAGCCGCTGCTGATAATGGCCGAACGCACGCGTTCGCGGCTTTCGCGCACGCCGGTATCTGGCAGTCCCACGACATGAAAAGCCGGCAGACCCGGCCCTACGTGGACCTCGACCCGGACCGCAAAACCGTCCAGTCCGCACAGCGCACGGCTTGCCAGAATTGCTAATGACATCTCTCCCCCGCTTTTTTATATCAGAACAAATCGCCAGGGGATAAGTATGGGCTGGCGTTGGCTATGGCGGCACGCCAGGAAAACGCTTTTATCCAGGGGGATTAGTACGAGTCATACCCCATGTCGGCCAGCAGCCGTATCACACGTTCATAGTAGACAGCACCGTCAGCAGTGACGTTGACCTTGCGCGTTTTGCGATTGAGCAGCCGAACACGCAACCGCTATTCGCCAGCGGTTCGACCCAATGGATTTTTGTTTGTTTCTGGGCAAGTGGGTAGCCACGAAGACGGTTCGCCCGAGCCTGACTTGGAAAAGCAGGTGCGGCTCGCATTCGATAATCTGAACGCGATCCTGACGGCTGCGGGCAGTTCGTTCGACGATGTGATTGACGTAACCCTATTCATCGTCGATCCCGAAGCTAAGTTCGAGACAATCTGGAAGGTGCTGCCAGAGTACTGGGGCGATGCACCTTACTCAGGACTGATCGTCGTACGTGGGGGCTGCTGCGGCATATCGGAACGCCCTTCCAAAGCCTGAATTTTCGATTCCAACGCAGCAATGCGCGCCATCGAACGCTCCAAGAGATCAGCCTGGATATCGAACTCTTCCCTGGTGACCAGATCAAGCCGCGCAAAGGTTTGGGCCATCATGGCTTTCACATTCCGTTCAATATCCGCCGCTGGGCTTTTAGCGATAAGGTCGGACATATTTTTCTGAAAATCTTCAATCCAGTCAGTTCGATTGATCATGGCACTCTCCGTCAAGGTAATAGAGGCTAGTGTAATTAAAAACGGGCCACTACGGCCCGTTTCATATTGCCAATCAACCCGCTGGTTGATTTAACGTAATCAGCTTACCCGGTTAATTATTGGGTGTGACAGGCTTGGAGGTCTGGCCATTGCCCAACTTATCCTGAATAGCCTGATCGGCTTTGGCTGCGCCTTCCTTGATAGCATCGCCTGCCTGGCCTGCCTTTTCGACGGTAGCGTCTTTCAACTCTCCGGCTTTATCGGAAA
>DATJCP010000427.1:0-4825 GCA_035514715.1 Candidimonas sp. | reverse complement strand
CAGGCCGGCTTTCAGCAGTTCGGCTATCACCAGGCCTATGCCGCCTGCGGCATGGAAATGATTTACATCGGCCCCGCCGTTAGGGTAGACGCGGGCCAGCAGCGGTACGACAGCGGACAGTTCCGAGAAATCGTCCCAGTTGATGGCGATGCCCGCCGCCCTGGCGATGGCGACCAGGTGCAGGGTATGGTTCGTGGAACCGCCCGTTGCCAGCAGGCCGACGATGCCGTTGACGATGGCTTTTTCGTTGATGATTTCGGCGACAGGCGTGAATTCTTGACCTTGCGAGCTTAGCTGCAATGCGCGCTGGGCGGCGGCGCGGGTCAAGGCTTCGCGCAAGGGCGTATTTGGCGGTACGAACGCGGCGCCCGGCAAATGCAGTCCCATGATTTCCATGAGCATCTGGTTGGAATTGGCTGTGCCGTAAAACGTACAGGTGCCGGGGCCATGGTAGGACTGCGATTCGGACTCCAGCAGTTCGGCGCGGCCCACTTTGCCTTGTGCAAATAGTTGGCGTGTATGGGCTTTGTCACCATTGGATATACCCGTGCTCATAGGGCCGGCAGGCACGAATATGGCGGGCAGGTGTCCGAAGCTTAATGCGCCAATCAGCAGGCCGGGTACGATCTTGTCGCATACTCCCAAATAGACGGCCGCATCGAACATCTGGTGACTGAGTGCAATGGCTGTGGCCATGGCGATGACGTCGCGCGAAAACAGGCTGAGCTCCATGCCGGTTTCGCCCTGGGTTACGCCATCGCACATGGCGGGGACGCCGCCGGCGAACTGCGCTGTGCCGCCAGCTGCAAAGGCGGCCTGCTTGATCAGGGCCGGATAAGTTGCCAATGGCTGATGGGCTGAAAGCATGTCGTTGTAGGACGAGACAATGGCCAGGTTGGGGCGCGAGGCTGTTTTCAGCCTGAGCTTTTCCTGTTCCGGCATGGCGGCGAAGGCATGGGCGAGATTGGTGCAACCCAGGTGGCTGCGCTCGATTTTCTTTCCATAGGCTGCACGTGTGCGTTGCAGGTAGCGTTCCCGAGTGGGCAGGCTGCGCGCGATGATTCTATTGGTAACGGTTTGGACGACTGGGTGGAGTGCCATGGTATGGATCCTGTAGTCAAGAGTGCTGAATTTCGTTTTCTTATTGTAGTTAAGCTACATTTTTAGTCAAGCATTTGTTATGGGTGGAATTGTCGTTCCTATTCATCTACTTTGATTTATGGGAATTTTATGAATTAAGTTGAGTTTATTCACCAATGAGCGATATAAGTTGGTTATGTAGTTTTGCTATATTCTCTATTGGAATTACAAGAAGGCTTTCGGCCTTCTGAAATACGCTCGCCGCTCAAAGCGACTTATGCCACTGTCCTTTTCCAGGCCAGCTCGGCGGCTGTCGATAAACTGCTTTTGGGGCGATAAAGACGCACCTCGTAAGGAATTTCATTGTTCCTGTTTCCCAGCACTTTCAGTATGCCTGCTTGGCAATCATGCTTGACTACCGACCACGGCAGCCAGGCCATACCCAGGTTTTTCTTTACCAAACTAAGCGCCACGTCAACGGAGTCGCAACACGCTATTTCCTCCAGGTGATAGCTGCTGGAACGTAGATGGTCGTTGATGATGTGTTGCAAGGACAGGCTGGCAAAGTAGGTGATATGGGCGATGGGGGTTATTTCGTCTTCTAGCTGATAAGCCGGCCCAGTGCCATGAGGTGCGTTCAGGCATACAGGCACCAGTTTGTCTGTGCTAAGGCTGATGTACAGGAAGTCCTTGGTGTTGATGGGTACAGACAGGCTATGGTGCTCATAGCCGCACATGAAATCGACGTGGCCTTGTTGCATCAGCGTAATCATGTCTTGCGTGATACCGGTGTGGATCTCCAGGGATACCGGGCATCCCATGTCTCTTGCCACTTGGCGGCTCAGGTCGTTGGCCCAGTCTGCCACCAGGTAGTGTGCCAGGTTGCGGCCGGTGGCAATGCGCAGCCTGCGGTCCGCCTGGTCTTCTGGTTTGCTGATTTGTTGCTTCACCGTGTTCAGCCTGGCAATGATGTGTTCGGCGACCACCAAGAGGTCGTGTCCCGCCTCGGTCAGGCTGACAGGCATTTTCTTGCGGTTGATCAGCGAAGCTCCGGCCCAGGTTTCCAGCTCTTTGATCCGCCGGCTGAATGCAGGGTGGGTAACGTGGCGCAGTTCCGCTGCCTTGGTAAAACTTCCGGTTCTGGCCAAGGCAATGAAGTCTTGCAGGAGTTTGGTTTCGGTCATCGTGTGGTTGTTGTTCCGATTTGCACATCGTTGTGCCATAAAAGCACAGCGGCGGCAATGGCTTTCATTACCATGTTGGGTCAATATTAATAAATTAGGGAGATAGCGCAATGATAAAGAAAGTAAGCAAGCTGGGCTATGCAGCCTGTGCGATGGCTATGGTTCTCGGCTTGGCCGGCAAGGTGTCTTATGCTCAGGAAGCCGCCTACCCGACGCAGCGGCCTATCAATATTGTGGTTGGCTACCCCGCGGGCGGTAGCGTCGACTTGAACGGCCGCCTGGTCGCCGAAGCATTGGCCGAGAAGCTGGGCCAGAATGTGGTCGTAGAAAACCTGGGTGGCGCCGGTGGCGCAATTGGCGCCCAAAAGGTGGTTAAGGAAAAGGCCGACGGCTATAGCCTGCTGGTGGGTTCAGTTAACGAAATCATCATTGCGGGGCTGATCAATCCCAAGATCAAATACGATGGCGTGAAAGATTTGCGCCCCGTAGGTTTCATCGGTTCGCAGCCCATGCTGCTTGCCGCCTCCAAAAATTCCGGTGTTGCCAATACTGATGATTACTTGAAAATGGTGGCCTCGGGCAAATCCAGCGCAGCCAATTTCGGTTCGTCGGGTGTGGGCACCGCCTTGCATTTGGCGGGGGAAATGATCAACACCAACACGAATGGTAAGGTTGAGCACGTGCCTTATAAAGGCGTTGCGCCGCTGGTTACGGACTTGATCAGCGGGCAGTTGCAATACGGCATGTTCGTACTGTCGTCGGGCCTGCCGCAGGTCACCGCCGACAAAATCGTTCCTATCGGCGTGACATCAGCCAAGCGCTCTCCCATGGCGCCTGCCATTCCTGCCTTGTCCGAAAATCCAGGTTTCAAGGACATTGACATCAACATCTGGTTCGGCCTATTTGCGCCCAAAGATCTTCCCGAGCCTATCGTCAAGCAATTGCAGGCAGCGCTGGGCGACATACTGCGCGATCCCAAGTTCCAGGAAAAGTACAAAAGCACGGGTGGCGTCGTCATGACGGAACAGCCTGATCTGGAAAAATTCCTTCCTGCAGAGCGTGCAAAATTCAAGAAAATGGTCGATATTGCCGGAATCGGCGTGAACTAACAGCGGAACCACCCCATGACCTTCGATATTGAACTTCCCGATTTAACGGTCGAGCGTACCGGCAACACTGGCACTCCCGGCGTATGGCATTTTGATTCCGGCGTTGCGGGGCCCAGTGTCCTGCTGACCGCGTTAATACACGGCAACGAACTATGCGGGGCATGGGCGCTGAAAGATCTGTTGGCGACAGGCTTCAGGCCTGAACAGGGCAAGCTGACGCTGGCATTCTGTAATCTGGATGCGTTTGACCGTTTCAATCCGGAGGCGCACGATGCATCGCGCTTTGCGGATGAAGACTTGAATCGAGTATGGACCGAGTCAAAGCTGGCCGATCCAACCACCAGCGAACGCCGGCGCGCACTTGAATTGAAGCCTTGGGTCAGCCAGGCCAGTTATCTGCTTGACCTGCATTCCATGCACGAGCCTTCCCCGCCTTTGTTGGTAACCGGCGTCTTGCCGCGGAATATCGATTTCGGGTTGCGCCTGGGCACACCCAGGCATCTGGTTGTGGACGCAGGCCACAAAGACGGTACGCGCATGCGCGACTATGCGCAGTTTGGAGATCCCAAGGGGCAGGCGTTGGCTTTACTGGTTGAATGCGGTTTTCATGGCGATTTATCGTCAATTCAAGTTGCAAAGCAGGCCGTGGCTCAGTTCCTTATGGCCAGCGGCATTGCACAGCCCGGCCAGTTGCCGGCAGATTGGGAAGCCATGGGCGACTCAAGTATTGCCCAGCAGGTGCTTGATGTTACCGAGCCGGTAGTCGCCAAATCCAAAAACCTGTCGTTTACACAGCCTTGGCAGGGCATGGAGTGCATTGAAAAGGCCGGAACTGTCATAGGGCATGATGATGGTGCGCCCATCGTTACGCCCTACGACGATTGTGTGCTGGTCATGCCTTCGTTGCGGCAATTGTTGCCGGGCGTGACCGTAGTACGGTACGCCCGTCGGCGTCACTGAGCCGTTCTGTATGCCGCCAGGGCCACCATGGCCCAGGCGACAATGAATGCCAGGCCTCCTATGGGGGTGATGGCGCCCAGCCATTTGGTTCCTGTCAGCGCCAGCACATACAGGCTGCCGCTAAAAATCACAATTCCCGCAAACATCATTAAGCCGGCATTGCTCAGCAGCGACGATCCGAACTTGGCGCCAAGGGCCGCAATGGCCAGCATGCCCAGGCCATGAATCAACTGATACAGCACCGCTGTTTGCCATACGGACAGCAAGTCGGGGGAGATGATGCGCCGCAGTCCATGGGCGCCAAACGCGCCTGCGCCGACGCCAACCAAGAGTACTAAAGAAGCCGTAATTACAAGCTGGCGGTCAGTCATGGATCAATTCCTGCAATGGGAGCGGGTGGAGCGCTTTCGTCAGCGCCCCGGAGCTCGGGTGTTTAGATATCGGTGCCGCGGATAAGGCCGCGGGCAATAATGACTTGCTGCACTTGCGACG
>DATJCP010000426.1:0-3878 GCA_035514715.1 Candidimonas sp. | reverse complement strand
CTGGGAACTGAAACAAGGGCGCAGCCTGCAGGCGGAAGTTTCGGCATCATGGGAACAAGCGCTGCTGAATCGCGACCAGAACCAATACGCCCGCTTTGACGCCTCGCCCAGCATCAGCTTCGAAGGCCGTTATGCACGGGTGGACAGCCATGCCCTGGCCCTGCGCACCAGCCTATCTCTGCAGGCATCCGAACGCCTGCGTCTGGGCGTCTCGGCTGGCACACGTCTGCTGGGCAACAGCCGTGGAGACATCAGCGGCAACGTCTCTCTGAACTGGGTCTTTTAAAAACAATCCATCACTCAAAATCCAGCCCACTCCAAAAAAACAAGCCAAGGTTACGTCCGTTGACAACCTCTCCATTCGAACATGAGATAATTGCCGCCATGGACATGACATCTCACATGACGTCGCATTTCAACGATGCAATCGATGCCTTCAAAGCCAGTTCGCGAGAACTCGCCGAACCCCTGTCAGCGGCAGTGGATCTGATATTCGGATCACTCGCCAACAACGGGAAAATCCTGGCTTGCGGCAACGGTGGATCAGCAGCCGACGCACAACACTTCATCGCCGAACTCGTCGGCCGATTCGAACGCGACCGCCTCCCGCTAGGCGGCATAGCCCTTAACACCGACACATCTATTCTTACCGCCGTCGGCAACGACTACGGCTTCGACGCCATATTCGAAAGACAAGTCGCCGCCCTGGGCCAGCCCGGCGACGTACTGGTCGCCATATCCACCAGCGGCAACTCGCCAAACGTCATCCGCGCCATTGAGGCCGCGCACGACCGCGACGTGCACGTCATCGCCCTGACTGGCAAAGGCGGCGGAAAAATCACTGAAATCCTGCTAGACACCGATATTCACCTATGCGTTCCGCACGACCGGACCATGCGCATCCAGGAAGTACACATCGTGCTCCTGCACGCCTTGTGCGACGGTATCGACGCATTATTACTGGGGGACACTCTCTAATGCCTACACAACATCCACGCACTAAACGAGCATTGCTGGCCGGCCTCGGTCTGGTTGGTGCAATCGCCCTTTCCGGTTGCGGGCTGCTGGTCGTAGGCGGTGCAGCCACCACGGCCACAGTAGCAACCGATCGCCGCACCACAGGCGAACAAGTCGAAGATCAAGCCATTGAATTGAAAGCCGGCTCAGAAATGCGCAAGCTCTTTCCAGGCGATAACGCCCGAGTCAACGCTACATCGTATGCCGGCCTGGTATTGCTGACTGGCGACGTCCCCACCGAACAAGACAAGCAACGCGCCGAAAGCGTGATCAAGCAGGTGGAAAAAGTCAAAAAGGTCATCAATGAACTACGCGTAGGTGAAGTCACGCCAATTAGCGTACGCACCAACGATACCTGGCTTACCTCTAAGGTAAAGACCACGCTTATCAACACCAAAGGCGTGCCTACCCGCACTATTGTCGTCACCACCGAACGCGGTATTGTCTACCTGCTGGGCAAGGTAACCGCCGAAGAAGGGCAGATGGCCGGCACCGCTGCATCCGGCGTCACCGGCATCAACAAAGTAGTAAAATTGTTCAACATTGTGTCGGCGGCCAGCATTAACCCACCCAGCTCGCCCGCCCCAATCGAAGACGCCGGCTCCTCTAGCAGCACAGGCAATACGGCGCCAGCATCCGGCGGCAGCGTAGAAACCATGCCGGTGCAATGAACTAGCGCGTTATCGCTCTAGCCGTCTTTTGCAGTAGTCCGGCCTCAACGGCCGGGTATACCACCAGAGTGCAATGAAAAAAGTCATTATCGGTACCGTTATGTTGCTGGCCCTTGCAGGGGTCGGCATCTGGCAATTCTCGGGTTCGGCCAAGACTGCGCCCGATGTCACGTTCACCTCGCTGACCGGCGAAAAAATCACCACTCAAGATCTGCGCGGCAAAGTCGTGCTGGTCAAGTTCTGGGCGACCAGTTGCGTAACGTGTATTGCGCAAATGCCAGACACCATCCAGAACTACAAAGACTTGTCTCCCAAGGGTTTCGAAACCATCGCCGTGGCAATGCAGTACGACCCGCCCAATTACGTCAAAAATTACGCCGACACGCGCAAGCTGCCTTTTACCGTCGCTATTGACTCCATGGGCGATATCGCCAAGGCCTTTGGCGACGTAAAGCTCACACCTACCGCGTTTCTTATCGATAAAAACGGCAATATCATCAAGCGCTACCTGGGCAATTACGATAAAGCCGCTTTCCTCAGCGTCGTCAACAAGGCGCTGGGATAAGGCAGCGGCTACGGCAAGCCAATTCAATCTACAATATTTGGCATACACTGCTAAGCACCCGGGAAAGACTTATTATTCCCGGGTTTTGTACATCTGACGGGCCAACCAGCCTCCAACCTGAAAAACGGACATGACCACTTCCAGCGACTCCAACTCTTATTCTTCTACCGTCAAGGCAGACGTATTGTCGGAAGCACTGCCGTATATACGGCGGTTCCATGGCAAGACCGTGGTCATCAAATACGGCGGCAACGCCATGACTGAAGAGTCCCTGCAACGCAGCTTCGCCCACGACGTGGTGCTGCTGAAACTGGTTGGGCTTAATCCCGTGGTGGTGCATGGCGGCGGCCCGCAAATCAATGCCGCCCTCAAGCGCATAGGCAAAGAAGGCACTTTCGTCCAAGGCATGCGGGTAACCGACGCCGAAACCATGGAAGTGGTTGAGTGGGTGCTGGGTGGCCAGGTTCAGCAAGACATCGTCATGATGATCAATGAAGCCGGCGGCAAGGCCGTAGGCTTGACCGGCAAAGACGGCTGCCTGATCCAAGCCAAGAAGAAAATGCTGGAAGACAAAGAAAACCCGGGCCAGTGGCTGGATATCGGCTACGTAGGCGACATTACCCGCGTTGAGCCCGCAGTGGTCAAAGCCCTGCAAGACGACCAGTTCATTCCTGTCATTTCGTCCATCGGCTATGGCGAAGACGGCACCGCCTACAACATCAATGCCGACCTCGTCGCCGGCAAAATGGCCGAAGTCCTGGGTGCGGAAAAGCTGGTCATGATGACCAACACGCCCGGCGTGCTCGACAAAAACGGCGAACTGCTGCGCAAGCTATCGGCACAAACCATAGACGAACTCTTCGCAGACGGCACGATTTCCGGCGGCATGCTGCCCAAGATATCGTCGGCGCTGGACGCCGCGCGCAATGGTGTCACGTCAGTACATGTCGTAGATGGCCGCGTACCGCACTGCCTGCTGCTGGAAATCCTGACTGACCGCGGCGTCGGCACTATGATCAGCTCGCACTGACCGCCATGCGGGCCTTGCGCACCACCGTCGCATCGCATCGCCCGCGTCGCCCTATGGGCCTCGCGGGTTCGCAGCAAACCGTATGGCTGTTCGACCTGGACAACACCCTGCACGATGCGTCCAAAGCCATCTTCAAGCAAATAGACAGCGCCATGGCCAATGCCGTGGCAACCACGCTGGATATTGACCTGGATGCAGCCAACGTACTGCGCCAAACCTACTGGAAGCGCTATGGGGCCACTGTCATTGGCATGGTGCGCCACCATGGCATTGACGCAGATACTTTCTTGTCGCTAAGCCACAGCTTCGAAGTCGCTCCGCTGGTGCACAGCGAAAGCGGCCTGGCGCGCAAGCTGCTGCAGCTTGACGGGCGCAAGATCTTGCTCACCAACGCCCCCTTGAAGTATGCCCGCGATGTATTGAAAGCGCTGGGCATACTGCACCACTTTGAAGGGCTTTGGGCCATCGACCACATGACGCTTCAAGGCTCGATGCGCCCCAAGCCATCGGCAGCCCTCATGAAGCAAGTGCTGGCACGCCTGAAGGTACCGGCCCATCAAGTGGTATTGGTGGAAGACACGCTGCGCAACCTGAA
>DATJCP010000425.1:0-2744 GCA_035514715.1 Candidimonas sp. | reverse complement strand
GAAGGCGCCCGCCTGGCGCAGGCTTGAGCGTTTTCGGATTGACCCAGACAATAGGCTGGCCTTGATATTTTTCGATCTGGTTGGCCCAGCGCATTTCATCAGGAGAACACAGGCTTAGCGCCAGCCCCTTGGCCTGGCCGCGACCGGTACGGCCAATACGGTGTATGTGTACCTCGGGATCCGGCGTAACGTCGACGTTGATGACGGCGTCCAGCGTCTGGATATCCAGGCCGCGCGCAGCCACATCGGTTGCCACCAATACCGAGCAGCTGCGATTGGCGAATTGCACCAGCACATCTTCGCGCTCGCGCTGTTCCAGGTCGCCATGCAGCGCCAGTGCAACGAAACCGCGTGATTCAAGATACTGAGTCAGGTCACGGCATTGCGCTTTGGTGTTGCAAAAGGCCAGGGTGGAAACTGGTCTGAAATGTTCTAAAAGCTGGCCTACCGCGGCAAGGCGGCGGTCCGGTTCGATTTCGTAGAAGAACTGTTCGATCTGGCTGGCGTCGTGTACCGACTCGACCTTCACTTCGGCTGGCTTGTTCAGGAAGCGTGCGCTGGCTTTGCGGATGTCTTCGGCGTAGGTCGCTGAAAACAGCAAGGTCTGCCGTTTTGGCGGGCAAGCGCTGACGATGTAGGTAACGTCGTCGTAAAAGCCCATGTCCAGCATGCGGTCGGCTTCATCCAGCACCAGCGTGCGGATTCGCGATAAGTCCACGGAGCCGCGATCCAGATGGTCCATCAGCCTGCCAGGTGTGGCAACAATGATATGGGCGCCAAACTTGAGCGATTCGACCTGGGGCCGGATAGGTGTTCCGCCGCACAGCGTAATGATCTTGATGTTGCCAAGTGCGCGTGCCAGGCGGCGTAGTTCATTGGCCACTTGTTCTGCAAGTTCGCGGGTGGGGCACAGGACCAGTGCCTGGGTGGCGGATTGGCCAGGATTCAGGGCATGGACGATGCCCAGGCCGAATGCGGCGGTTTTGCCGCTGCCGGTTTTGGCTTGCGCAATCAGGTCGCGACCTTCCACGATAAGCGGCAGGCCTTGGGCCTGGATAGGCGTCATGGCCTGATAGCCCAGGCTATCGAGATTGTCGAGTATGGCGCGCGAAAGCGGCAGGGAGGAAAAAGATAGGGTGGTCACAATAGGCAGGCGTGGCAGTTCGTCTGGCCCAGAACCAGGATTGGATCAGGGTCGAGATGTCAGGCCTGATTGTAGCCCCTGATTAGGGATGCGCTGCCGTCACGCGTAAATACGAGGACGGCAGATATTGAAAAAAGCGATTAGGCGGCGACTTCAGCTGTTTCGGGATCAAACGATTTGGTCGCTACAACCTTGATACATTCGTCGGCCGTAGCCAGGGCCTTGGCGCGGTTGTCGGCGCCCATGTCAGTGCCTTCGGCGCGTATAACACGCACGTCGGTGATGCCAAAGAAACCGAATACTGTTTTCAGGTAGGTTTCCTGGTGTTCCATGGCGCGTCCGGCTTCGCTGGTGGAGTAGATGCCGCCGCGGCTTAGTGCTGCAATAACGGTTTTACCTTGAGCCAAACCTACCACGCCGGATTCGCCGTATTTGAAGGTGCGACCCGATTGGGCAAGGCGGTCAATCCAGGCCTTGAGCTGGGTGGGAATCGAAAAGTTGTACAAGGGGGCGCCGATGACAATGACATCCGCGGCCAGGAACTGCGATACCAGCGCTTCGGACACGGCATTTTCATGACGCTGTGCATCAGTTAACGCGGCGTCTGATGGGGGCAGACGAAAGCCCATGGCATCTTGCGAAAAGTGATTTGGCGTATTTGCGGCCAAGTCCAGGTATTCGACTTCGGTGCCAGGGTGCTCGGCGGTCCATTGGGACACGATATCCTGGGTCAGTTTGCGGGATACGGAATTGGCGCCATTAATGCTTGAATCGACATGTAGCAGTTTCATAATTTCTCCGGGGGTGTTTGAACGGTATTGCGTATGGATGAATTATCCATTAGCCCCGGCTTGTTGATAAGACAGCAAGAATGCAATAGATCGTTCTTAATTTGGTACTAATGATCTGATCGATTGGACTCTGACTGTCGCTATACAGGCTTGATGCTATCCCATTCACCTTTGATATTTACCTCGATAGCAATCGACGCATCCAGTCCAGTAAAACGGTGGGAAGCAGCTCAGGCTTGGGCAGCAGCGCATACTGGCGCGCCCCGAAGACCGCAGGTAGATAATTGGCCGCCTGTCTGTCTATCGTCAGGCAAAACGGGAAGATCCCTTGCAGCTTGGCTTCGCCAACGGCTTGCCGCATGTCTTCCACGCCGTAACGTCCTTCGTAGCTGTCTGCATCGTTGGGTTTGCCATCCGATAGTAATAACAGCAGCCTATGCTGCGCTGGCTCTTTCATTAACAGGTTGCTGGCGTGGCGTATGGCTGCGCCGGCGCGCGTATAGTTTTCAGGTTCCAGCGCGGCAATGCGCTGGGCGATGCACATGTCGTAGCGCTCGTCGAAATGCTTGACCGCGCTTACCGTCACGCCCTGCGGGCCTTCACCGGAAAAAGCCTGTACAGAATATGGAGCGCCCAGCCCTTCCAACGCTGTGCACACCAATAGCAGCGCTTCGCGTTCAATGTCGATAATGCGTTGGGTTGACGATAGCCAGGAATCCGTCGATCCGCTGATGTCGACCAGCAGCATGATGGCAATGTCGCGCTTGCCGGGGCGCTGGCTTTCGTAAAGTCCTTGCGGCATAGTCAGG
>DATJCP010000424.1:0-13113 GCA_035514715.1 Candidimonas sp. | reverse complement strand
ATACTCAGCGCACCATATCACGGCTGGTGATCTCGGCTCGGCGCATGCGCAGCAGGACCAGCCCGGGAAGAGCAATCAGCACGGTGATCACAAAGAAACCAGGCCAGCCTATGGACTCGACCAAAGGCGGCGTAAGCGGCCCCGCAAGGTAGGTGCGCCCCACTGCCGACAATGCGGACAGCAAGGCAAACTGCGTGGCCGAAAACTGCTGTTTGCACAACGCCATCAGCAATGCCACGAAAGCCGCGGTACCCAAGCCGCCGCACAGGTTTTCGATACCCACTACCAACGCCATGGAATAAAGATGAGGAGGCGTAACGGCAAGCACCCAATAACCAAAATTGGATACGGCCTGCAGCAGGCCAAACAGCATTAAGGAACGATACAGACCCAAGCGCGTCATAAACGCTCCGCCCGCCAGCGCTCCGACGATGGTGGCAGCCAATCCGAACACCTTATTGACGGTACCGACCTCTGTTCCGGTAAACCCTGCGCCACGCAGCAAAAACGTGGTGGACAAGGCGCCGGCAAAAGCGTCGCCCAGCTTGTACAAGATGATCAACAGCAAAATACTCAAGGCGCCCGGACGCTTGAAAAACTCGAGCAAAGGCTCGACCACGGCGACGGCCAGTGATCTGGGCGGCCGCGCAACCACCTCGGGCTCAGGCGCCAGAACAGTAGCCACGGCACACAGCGCCATCAGACCGCCCATCACAAAATAGGTATTGCCCCACCCCAGCCACTGGTCGGCAAGCACCAGCGCCAGTCCCCCCGAAACTATCATGGCCAGACGATAGCCCAGCACCTTTACGGCGGCGCCTGCCGCGCGCTCTTCCTTGCGCAGTACATCAGTGCTGTAGGCATCGAAGGCAATGTCTTGCGTTGCAGACAGAAAGGCTACGAAGACAGCCAACAACGCCAGGATCATCAGGCTATCGGCCGGAGAATACAGTCCCATGGCGGCTATGGCCGCCCCTAGAAGAATCTGGGTAAAGAAAATCCAGCTGCGGCGCCGCCCAAGCACAGGCGGCGCGTAACGGTCAACCAGCGGCGCCCATAAAAACTTGAGCGTGTAGGCCGAACCGATCAGCGTCAGGAAACCGATATTTTGGAGCGATACACCAGTGAGCGTCGCCCAGGCCTGCAATGTCCCGCTGACCAAAGCAAGCGGGAGCCCGCTTGCGAAACCCAATACCAATAAGGGAATGACACGGGGGCTGGCGTAAACATGGGTCAGCGAAGCGATGACTGGCCTCTTTAGTTGATGGACTCGAAACGGTAGACAGCCAATGTACTGCGCCAACTGGGCAGAAGCTTGACTTCCTTGTTGCCGTTAAAAGTTGCCAAATGGGTAATGCGCAACCCTAAGGCCAAGGCCAGGTCCTCGAAGTCTTTAAGCGTACACAAATGGATATTGGGCGTGTCGAACCATTGATAAGGCATCTCGCCCGTTACCGGCATGCGGCCCGACAGGATAGACCAACCATGCGGCCAATAGCCGAAGTTCGGGAACGACACAATGCCAAAACGCGCAACGCGGGCCATTTCACGCAGGATGTGCTCGGTATGGTGCATGGACTGTAGGGTTTGCGACAACACCACCGTGTCGAACTGCTGGTCGTCGAACAGCGCGAGGCCTTCTTCCAGGTTTTGCTGGATCACCTGCACGCCGCGACGCACCGACGCAATCACCAATTCGTCATTCAATTCGACCCCGGCGCCGGTAACGCCTTTATTGCTTTGCAAATAGGCCAGCAACGTGCCGTCGCCGCAACCCAGATCCAGCACCCTGCTTTCGGGTTCTATCCAGCTGGCGATACGTTGAAGGTCGGCCCGTACATGCTTGGGCGCTGTGCTGCTTTTGCTCACGCTAAGACTCCCCTTGTCTGGATGCGCTCGGGGAGCCCGAGCGTAGCGGCAATCCGGTCATAGTACCCCTGCACCACGGCATGGTAGCGCGCATCGTCGAGCAAAAACGCGTCGTGACCATGAGGCGCATCGATTTCAGCGTAGGTTACCGCACGCTTATTTTTAAGCAACGAGCGCACGATTTCGCGCGAACGCGCAGGCGGAAAGCGCCAATCCGTGCTGAATGAAACCAGCAGGAAATCAGCCGTTGCGTCTTTCAGTGCGCGTGCCAGATCGCCGCCGTGGTTGCGCGACGGATCGAAATAGTCCAACGCCCGGGTAGTCAACAAATAGGTATTTGCATCGAAATAGGTAGAAAACTTTTCGCCCTGATAACGCAAATAGGACTCGACCTCGAACTCGACATCGTAGCCATAATGGAATTCGCCATTATCGGCCGGTTCACGTTGGGTGCGCCCGAATTTTTCAGCCATGTCGTCGTCAGACAGGTAGGTGATATGCCCCACCATGCGCGCCACCGACAAGCCATGTTTAGGCACACAGCCATGCGCGTAATAGTTGCCGCCGTGGAAATCCGGATCGCTGATGATCGAACGGCGAGCGACTTCGTTAAAGCCAATATTCTGTGCCGACAAGCGCGGCGTGCTGGCAATGACAATGCAGTGCCCGACACGTTCGGGACAGGTGACGGCCCAGCTCAAGGCCTGCATGCCGCCAAGCGAACCGCCCATGACGGCCGCCAGCTTGGCAATACCGAAATGATCGGCCACACGTGCCTGGGCCTGCACCCAGTCTTCCACCGTCAACATGGGAAAAGCGCCACCCCACGGAAGACCGGTTTCTGGGTTTATGCTGGCTGGCCCAGTAGAGCCAAAACATGAGCCAATATTATTGATGCCAATGACAAAGAACCTATCAGTATCGACGGCCTTGCCGGGACCAACCATGTTGTCCCACCAGCCTATGTCTTTCGCATCGCTTGCCGATATGCCAGCCACATGATGCGACGCATTCAAGGCATGGCAAATCAGTACGGCATTATTGCGTTCCGCATTAAGAACGCCATAGGTTTCCACCGCAAGCTCGTAGCTGGGTAAAACCTGCCCGCTTGTAAGACGCAAGGGCTCGTTGAACGTAATGAATTGGGGGGAGACCAACCCTACAGAACCTGGCGGCACTGCTACATGGGAGGTAGTTGAAGAGTTGGCGGAAATATCAGGTACGGAAGTATCGTCCATAAGGACCTCTTTAGCTGGATTTATGAGGCGCCCGCAAGCAGATCAAGCAAATCGGCGCTCTATCGACTGATAATTCTATCACTGTTGCAAAAAAACCGCCGCAGGCGAGCCATGAAATAACCCGTCTGCTTATCCGGTTATATCCCGCCTAAATGATAGTATTTGATACATTTAATCAGAAAATGTAATCATAATAACTGCCATAAAGCAGGAGGCAACCGCGTATGAAACCACTAACCGACCGAGAGCTGACATGCCTGCGCTGGGCGGCCCTCGGCAAGACCAGCTGGGAAATGGGCGTCATTCTCGGATTGACCGAAAGAACCATCAACTTTCATATTCATAGTGCCTGCCAAAAACTGGGCGTACACGGGCGCCAGGCGGCAATCACCTCGGCATTCAGATTGGGGTTGCTGGCCATGCTTAGCGAGCCACCTGGAGCCCACCAAGAAACTCATCGGCCTCTTGCTGCGGGAATGACGCCAGATCAGCCATGACTATGCCCTCGATCAATGCGTGGCTGGTCAGCCAAACCGTAGCGCGCATGCGCATCGGCCCTTGCTGCGACTTTCCTTCGATAACGAACGGCACGCCTAATTCGGGAAGCTGAGCAGGCGGCGGTACCCCCATATTCTGATACAGCGAGCCAATAACCGACGAAGCCAGCTCGCGCGATTTATCCGGTGCGTTCTGCAACGCGGGCGGCAAAGGGGCATACCCCACCGCAAACAATACATCGTCAACCGTGGCCGTCGTCAGGCTAAAACGCAACTCGTGGCCAGAATAGCTAAGCGGCCGCTCCTGGGTAATCGGCTTATCGGGGAAAAACGCTTTTACTGCCCCATCGGCTACGCTTACCTCGCGCCAGTTATAGCTGGGTGTACACGCCAGCAACAAGCCCGACAACATGACTATCAATCCAATACGTATCAACGGCTGACCCCTCGGGTAAAATCGGCAAACACAAAGACTTCTATTCTATAAAGATACCCCGTAATGACCCTAAGCAACCAACGCATCACTTCGCTCGGCCAAAACCTGCATGTACTCAAAGGCATTTTGCGCGGTATCTAAAAAGAAGGCCTTCGTGTCGATGAACAAGGCGTACTGGTCAAGACGCCTCACCCCATTGCACTGGGCTCCGCGCTAACCAACCCGCGCATCACCACCGATTACTCCGAAGCATTGCTTGAGCTGATCACAGGCACCCACGAGTCCGTCGACGGCCTACTTAAAGAACTGGAAGACACCCATCGCTTCGTTGCACAACAAATGCAGCACGAACTGATATGGAACCAGTCCATGCCGGCGCACCTGCCAACCGAAGCGGAAATACCCATCGCCTGGTACGGCACATCCAATACCGGGATGCTCAAGCACGTATACCGCCGTGGCCTGGCCGAACGTTATGGCAAAGCCATGCAATGCATTGCGGGCGTACATTACAACTTTTCGCTGCCAGATCAATTGTGGGACCTGGTCGGCATTGAAGGCAAATCACCGGAAGACCAAAGGTCCCAAGGTTACCTGGCCCTGATCCGCAACTTCACCCGATATTCCTGGCTGCTGATGTATTTGTTCGGCGCCTCGCCGGCAGTCTCGAAAAGCTTCATGCGCGGCGGCCCCCACGGTTTGCACGAATTCGATTCCGACACCCTATACCTGCCCCACGCCACCAGCCTGCGCATGAGCGACCTGGGCTACCAGAACAAGGCGCAATCGGACCTGCAGCTGTGCTACAACGACCTGGAAACCTTCCTGACACGCTTGTATGGCGCAGTTACCACGCCGTGGCCCGAATACGAAAAAATAGGCACACATCGCAATGGCGAATGGATACAGCTGAACACCAATATCCTGCAAATCGAAAACGAGTTCTACTCCAACATCCGCCCTAAACGCACCACCAGCCGGTGCGAGCGACCCGCAACAGCATTGGCGCAACGCGGCGTGCAATACATTGAAGTACGCTGCCTGGATATTGATCCCACCTCGCCCGTAGGCATTTCCGCCACGACCAGCCGGTTCATGGATACCTTCCTGCTGTTTTGCGCAACGGATGAAAGCCCGCTATTTCCCAACAACGGGTATTGTCACGATAGCCATGACAACTTCGCCCTGACCGTCAAAGAAGGACGCAAGCCCGGCCTGATGCTGGTCAAGCAGAATAAGCCCATATCCCTTGAGGACTGGAGCCAGGAACTGCTTGAACGACTGATTCCCTACGCCAACCAGCTTGATGCCGCACATGGCGGAACACAATATGCCGAAGCGGTGGCGGCACAAAACGCCAAGATCCGCGATAGCGAACAAACCCCTTCCGCACAGTTGCTGCAGCATATGCGCGAACAGGGTCTAAGCCTGCACGACTATTCGTTAAAGCAAAGCCAGCAGCATCGCGACACCTTGCGTTCGCAGCAATTAGGCGCGGCCACGCTGCAAGAATATAAACAAATCGCCAGCGATTCGATTACCGAACAAAAGCACCTGGAAGATAGCGACACGGAAGACTTTTCCAGTTATGTGGCCCGCTATCATGCGGCGCTTGAGCGGCCTTGATTTTGATACAAGGCACAAAAAAAAACCGCAGAGGCCTAAGGCCTTGCGGTTTCTTTATATATGGCGCGCCCGACAGGAATCGAACCTGTACCAAGAGCTTCGGAGGCTCCTATTCTATCCATTGAACTACGGGCGCGGGGTCGTCATTGTAGCGTGTTTGGCGAACACTTTTTGGCAAATAGCTAATCTCTTATTTTTCAAGCCCTAAACCCACGCAAAACTTGAGCAGCATCAACTTTCATGCACTTAAACGGCAGTCTAGCTATAATCGCTAATTCAAGTGGCCCCAAGCCCTTCGCATTTGCATGCACGGGGGCCAACACAACTCGTATACCCATACAGAATTCAGGCCTTGGCGCCCTCTGACTAGGAACACGCAGGATTCGATTATGAATAAAACAGAAGAACATGTTGAAGTGACCATCGAAGGACATGAGGGGCACGAAGGGCCCATCAAGACGCCCAAGCAGCTTATCGTAACTGTGATCCTCGCGTTCATTGTGCCGATTCTAGTCATTGTCTTGCTTATCAACCTGGTCGCGGCCACCTCCAAAATGGGATCGGGTTCCGACGCACAATCTCCTGAAGCCATTGCATCGCGCATCAAGCCGGTTGCCGGTTTCAGCCTGGTTGACGCCAACGCCCCCAAAGTCTTCAAAACCGGCCAACAAGTTTTCGATACGACCTGTACCGCCTGCCATACGGCTGGCGTAGCGGGCGCGCCTAAAATTGGCGATGCCACTGCCTGGGCTCCGTTCGTCAAGGCTGGCTACGAAGACATGGTAAAGAATGCAATCCACGGCATCAACGCCATGCCTCCCAAAGGCGGCAATCCTTCGCTTAGCGACTTCGAAGTCGAACGCGCCGTCGTCTACATTGCCAACAAATCGGGCGCATCGTTCAAAGAACCTGCTGAACCCAACGCCGACAAGGCTGCTGCCAAGCCTGCCGAAACCGCAGCCGCGGCGCCAGCAGCACCAGCGCCTGAAGCGCCAAAAGCTGCTGCGCCTGCACCAGCACCAGCACCAGCAGCCGTTGCTGCAGCCCCAGCGGCTGCAGCGCCTGCCGCTGATGCTGCAGCAACCATAGACCCTGCCGGCGAAAAGCTCTACAAGTCGGTTTGCTTCGCCTGCCACGCAGCAGGCGTTGCCGGCGCACCGGCATTCGGCGACAAAGCCGCATGGTCCAAGTTTATCGCTACCGGTATGGATACCATGGTGAAGAATGCCATCCACGGTGTAGGCGCCATGCCTCCTCGCGGCGGCTCGCAAGCTTCCGATGCTGAAATGCAAGCAGCAGTCGAATACATGGTGCATGCTGCGAAATAAGCAGTCGTCACCAACAAAAAAAACCGCCAGACTTGGCGGTTTTTTTTGTGCCTGGCGGACAAGCCGCCCCAAAACAATAAGCGTTTATGACTGCGCTGTAGCGCGCAACGACATACCCAGCTGTACGCGGCGCTGCAGCCACAAGCTTGGGCGATAACGCATATCGCCAGTCACGCGGTGCATGGAACGAAGAATTTCCAGTACGTGGGCCGCACCCAATGCATCGCCCATAGACAAAGGCCCACCCTTCGGATAACCCAGCCCCAGCGATACGGCAAGATCAATATCCGTAGGCGAAGCGATTGATTGCTGGGCGATATCGCTGGCCACATTGACTATCGTCGCCACAATCCGCTGTCCTACAAAACCAGCCGAATCCTCAATCACCGAAACAGGCGTGTTGTCACTTGCAAACAAGGCATGTGCAGCATCGCGCCATTGAGGCTGCGTTGCAGCCGAACACATCAGTACACGGCGCTTGCCCTGCTCCAGACCAAAGAAAGTATCCAGTGCGACGGTGCGCTCGCCATCCAGCTGATGCGAGCCAACCACACTGGCTGTATCTTCACCATAAGGTGTCACGATGATCAAGGCATCGGCAGGCGGCGCCTCGGCGGCAATAACGGTTACGCCCAGTTCCTTTAGCAAGGCAGCAGCGCGCTTGTGTCCGATCGAATGGTAAGGCGCAAGCCAGACCTTCAGACCTTGCGGCAAAGCCGGAACCGTTGGCTCGGCAGGAACCTGCTTCTGGCCTTCCGGATAGGCGTAGAAGCCTTGTCCTGTTTTACGGCCCAACAGTTTTCCTACGCTACGCACCGCCGTAATTGGCGAAGGACGGAATCGCGGCTCGTCATAGAACTGTTGGTAAATGGACTCCATGACTGCATGCGATACATCCAGTCCAGTCAAGTCCAGCAGTTCAAACGGCCCCATCCTAAAGCCGCACTGCTCGCGCATGATGGCGTCTATCTGAAAAAACGGCGCCACGGATTCCTGGGCGGTCTTCAGGCCCTCGATATTCATGCCGCGCCCGGCATGGTTAACGATGAAGCCCGGCATATCCCTTGCCCGCACAGGGGTGTGCCCCATTTCTCGGGCAAGTGCCATCAAGGCGTCACCCGCTTGCGGATCGGTACGCAATCCATCGATGATCTCAACCACCTTCATCAAGGGAACGGGATTAAAGAAGTGAAAGCCCACGACTCGGCCTGGTCGTTCGCAAGCCTGGGCAATGGCCGTGATGGGCAGCGACGACGTATTCGAAGCCAGGATGCAGTCGGCTGACACGATGCCTTCAAGCTGCCTGAAAAGGTCGCATTTCACTTCCAGCCTTTCCACGACGGCTTCGACAACCAGATCAACGACACTTAGCGCCTGCAAGTCCTTGCAAGGCTGCACACGGGCTAGCGATTGCGCAGCCGCTTCAGTAGTGATTTTCCCCTTGGCTGCCAGCTTGTCCCACATCTGGCTCAAGTTTTCCCTGGCTGCGGCAACTGCTTCAGCGTTCAGGTCGAACAAAAGGACGTCAAGGCCGGCCTGCGCCGCAATTTGGGCAATTCCACGCCCCATGGCGCCTGCGCCTACTATGCCTATGGTTTTAATATTTTTCATTGAGTCAACTCCTGGATTTCTGCTTCAGACAGGCCCAGGCGTTCACGCAGGACCTGTTCGGTATGTTCGCCCAACAAGGGGGCGGCATGGCGGTAACTGACCGGGCTATCGGAAAAACGCAGAGGGCTTGCCCCTACGGGAGCCTGCCCCGCCGAACTATGCGGCAATGTCTGCTGCATACCGCGCGCCTTGACTTGCGGGTTATCGTAGACCTGGTCAATAGTATTAATAGGGCCGGCCGGCACACCCACGCGCTCCAGCGCAGCCAGCCAATAATCGCGCACCTGGGCCTTCATGGCTTCGGTCAAGATGGGTATCAGTATCTCGCGGTGAATCACGCGATTGGAATTGGTTCTGAAGCGTACATCGTCAGCCAAGCCTGGCCGACCGATCACCTGGCAATAAGCCTTGAATTGGCTATCGTTGCCCACGGCGACAATCAAATGCCCCTCGGCGGCCGCAAAAACCTGGTAAGGCACGAGATTCTGGTGTGCATTGCCGGCTCGCTTGGGTGCGACCCCTGTGGTCAGATAATTAAGATTCTGATTAGCCAGCATGGCCACCTGACAGTCCAGCAAGGCCATATCGATGTGCTGTCCCAATCCGCTGCGGCTGCGCTCGTGCAGCGCCGCCAGAATGCCCACCGTTGAATACATACCTGTCATCAGGTCTGTCACGGCCACGCCGGCCTTTTGGGGGCCACCGCCCGGCAGATCATCACGTTCGCCGGTGATGCTCATCAAGCCGCCCATACCCTGGATCATAAAGTCGTAACCAGGACGGCTGGCATAAGGTCCGGTCTGGCCGAAGCCAGTAATAGAGCAATAGATAAGTGCCGGGTTGATTGCCTTGATGCTTTCATAGTCCAGTCCGTACTTGCACAAGCCCCCGACTTTGAAATTTTCGACCAGGATGTCGCATTGCTTGGACAGTTCCCGCACCAGATTGGCCCCACGCTCGGTGGCGATATCGATAGCCACCGATTGTTTGTTGCGATTGGCCGACGCATAGTAGGCTGCTTCCGTGGTGTCCTTGCCATGGGCGTCTTTGAGATAGGGAGGGCCCCATCCACGTGTATCGTCGCCGGCGCCAGGCCGTTCAATTTTGATGACTTCGGCGCCAAGATCGGCCAGGTTCTGGGTACACCACGGGCCGGCCAGCACGCGTGTAAGATCAAGAACACGAATTCCGGTAAGAGGGGCGGGACGTAAAGACATGAGCAACTTGTTCGGCAAGTAAAAACGGTATTTTGCCCTATATAGAACATCAACGGCAGTATGGATGCAAAGGGTGTCTCATCTGGCGGCCGATTTGGCCCTAGAATATGTTAAGAAACGAATCATGTATCGCACATCGACGTAACGCAGCAATGCACTGCCCCTTCCCGGAGACCCAACGAATGCCCCGCACCATAGTGACACAGCTTTATCAAAACCTGTCCTTGCCAGTGATTTCGGCGCCGATGTTTATTGTTTCGGGCCCAGAGCTTGTCATTGCGCAATGCGCCAGCGGCATCATCGGCTCCATGCCGGCCCTCAATGCACGCCCTCAAAGCAAACTCGCTGAATGGCTGACCCAGATCGAAACGGCCCTGGCCGAACTCAAGCGTCAGCAACCCGACCGCATCATCGCCCCCTACGCCATCAACCATATTATTCACAAGTCCAACGATAGGCTGGTAGAAGACTTGGCGGTATGCGCCGAGCATAAAGTCCCGCTGATTATCACCAGCCTGCGCGCACCCAACGACGTTGTCGACGCCGTACACGGCTGGGGCGGCAAAGTTTTCCATGATGTCACCACCATGCGCCATGCCCGCAAGGCGCTGGATGCGGGCGTCGATGGCCTGATCCTGGTGTGCTCAGGTGCCGGCGGCCATGCTGGCACACTAAGCCCCTTCGCCCTTCTGGCCGAAGTTCGGAAAATATTCGACGGCCCCATTGCCTTATCTGGCGCCATTACACGCGGCCAGGATGTGCTGGCAGCCCGTGCAATGGGCGCCGACTTCGCCTACATCGGCACGCGCTTTATCGCCAGCAACGAAGCGCAAGCCGATGAAAATTATAAACAAATGCTGGTCCAGGCCCAGGCCAACGATATTCTTTATACCCCATTTTTTACCGGCATACCCGGCAACTACCTCAAGCCCAGCATCGCAGCCGCCGGCCTGAATCCTGAAGACTTGCCTAACCACAACCCGGACGGCACCAACTTCGGGAGCACCCGCACCAAGGCATGGCGCGATATATGGGGCGCCGGGCAAGGCGTGGGCAGCATAGACAGCGTTTTGTCAGTCGAGCACATCGTTGATAAGCTAAAACAGGAATACCATCAGGCCAGCCTCGCCCTTAAAGACTCATTTGCAGGAGCCTGCGCATGATAGACAGCCACGTCGAAGGACACTGCGTCACCCTGACCATCAACCGTCCCGCACAGCGCAATGCCCTGAACAATGCCATGTACCACGCACTGGACCAGGGCTTGCAAAAAGCCCAGGCCGATCCAAACTGCCACGCCGTAATTCTGACCGGAACCAGCGAATGCTTTACCGCTGGCAACGATTTAAGCGAATTTCAAACCCATCGGAGTCTCGCCGATAGCCCTGCCATGTCTTTCCTGCGAACCCTGGCCAATGTAGACGTACCCGTCATTGCGGCGGTCGAAGGGCATGCCATCGGCATAGGGGTCACGCTGCTGCAACACTGCGACTTCGTCTATGCCGGCGAGACAGCCTTATTCAAGATGCCATTCGTGTCGCTGGGGCTATGCCCGGAAGGCGGTTCCAGCACGCTCATGGCTAAACTGGTAGGGGCGCGCCGCGCAGCCGAATGGCTATTGTTGGGCAAATCATTCAACGCGGCAGAGGCTCGCGACAGCGGCTTCATTACCGCCATGGCACCCGCCGGCCAGGCCTTGAGCTTGGCCCAGGCTACTGCAACGGCGCTAGGCAAACAGCCTGGCCAAGCGCTGCGCCTATCCAAACGCATGATGCGCGAGCCGGCTCGGGCCGAACTGATGCAAACCCTGGATAGCGAACGCGATCTTTTCACCGAACGCTTGCAATCCCCTGAAGCGCAAGCGGCTTTTCAGCGCTTCTTTGAGCGAAAAACAAACTAAGTCGGCGTAAATACCGGATTTTGTGGTAGATAAACACCACTTTCATGCCAATTTCAAAGGAATCACAAGAGATTAGGGTTTACCCTAAAATAACCCTAGCATTACCCTAGGGTAAACCCTATAATTACTTACATCAGCCCAACGTTCTTTTAAAGGTGAGTAATTATGTCGGATATCTCTTATAACCAGTACAGCCGCTTGAGCGATTCTCTTGAACGCGACCTGATGCGCAAAGCATTGAGCAATGGCGAGTCGGTTTCGATCGTGTCCTTGGCAAAGAAAGTAATTACTGGCGTGAAGACTGGCTTTTTCGCTTTTACCAGCTACATGGCAGAACTGACCCATGCCTTGGACGAAGCCCGCGCTAAAGACGCACGCTTCTCAGGTTCGCAGTGGTAAAACGTATGTAGGCGCCATCGGACACTAGGCTACAAGCCACTAGTCCTGTAGCGTCAACATCGTACAAAAACACCATTTAACATTGGTTAAATGGTGTTTTTTTTGGTCTATTGACAACAGTCGATGGCACGCTGTGAATGTATTTACAAAAGAGGCGCCGCTGGCCGCCCTGCGAGGAACTAATCCGGTGTTTTATTCAGCAGCGCCTTAAGCATACCCAGGCGGTCTTTGGGGCTTAGTGCACGCGTTGCAGGATCTTCTTCCACCTTGACCTCTTCCAGCCCCATTTCCTCGATGAAACGGGAGCGTTCGCGTATGACATCCTCACGAGCTCTGCGGCGTTTTTTACACCACGTTAGGTGCAAGGTACGCTGGGCACGGGTAATACCCACATACATCAAGCGGCGCTCTTCCTGGATGCGCTGAGCCAAGGCATCTGCCGCAGTAGCAGGATCGGCATCATCTTCGTCGCGCCCCATATGCGGCAGCAAGCCCTCTTCCACACCCGCCAGAAACACATGCGGATACTCCAGCCCCTTGGACGCATGCAGGGTCGATAGCTTGACCGCATCCGGGTCTTCATCTTCGGAGCGCTCCAGCATAGTCACCAAGGCCACATGCTGCACCAATTGCAAGAGCGTCAAGCTGTCTTCTTCGGCCTTGCGCTTTAACCACCCCACCAGCTCCATCACATTGTGCCAACGCGTCTGGGCCGGCTTATCTTCCAGCGTATCGTACAGATAGCGTTCATATTGAATGGCGCCCAACAGGTCATCCAATATAACGCCAGCGGTATCGGTCTTTGCACCATCCACACCGACCACGCCTGGAATAGGATCGGCGCCAAACAAGTTGCCATTGCCCGGCATTACCCTAACCGCTCCGTCCTTGCGGCCCGATCGCATCTGGATGCGCTGGATAAAGCTTCCGAAAACCTGCAGGGGCTCCAATTGCTTGGTCGCCAGCCGTTCTGTAGCGCCGATTTCAAAAAT
>DATJCP010000423.1:0-7822 GCA_035514715.1 Candidimonas sp. | reverse complement strand
TGGGGATATGGGCGACTTTCGGGGCCTCAGCGGGCCGGATGCGAAGGGAAGCCCGAAGAGGCTGGACGAGCAAGGCCACGCTGTTCGGCGCGCAGGGCGCCGAACCAGGCCACGAGGAGCACATATCCCCCTCACCACACCAGTGGCGTGTTAAGAGAGATTAAAGCAAGAAGTGATGCACAACGGCATGTTAGGAAGACTAAGGCAACAAGCCAGACACTACGGCGTGTTAGGTAAATATAGAGACATAGGGCAAAGTACCTGACACCAACCTGATCACGATTCTTGTATAGTCCCTGTGTTGCTGAGCCCAGCGTTTTCCAGAATCCGCCATGACTGCCTACATAATCGCCAACATCACCGTCACCAACCCCGAAGCCTACGAAGAATACCGCCGCTTCTCCACGCTTGCCATGCGGGCGCATGATGTCAAAGTCTTGGTGCGAGGAGGCAAAACCCAGACCCTGGAAGGACGTGGGCCTGGACGTACCGTCATGTTGCAGTTTCCCAATATGGCCGCTGCCACCGCATTCTATAACTCAGCACAATACCGTCGCGCCCGCAATGTGCGTGAGCGCGCCGCCATCATGAATATGTACATAGTCGAAGGCGCATAGCTCGCCACGTATCCTGCGCAGTTGTATCGGGCCGCCGCTGTCGGCGCCCGGCGCAAACCTCGGCGCGACAGTGCAAATAACTCACAGTCCTTAAAAAATAGCGGGTATACCTTGCCTGCAGACAGTTCCCTCAGTAAAATTATTGACTTAACAATCATTGATAGGTCAACAGTTAATCATGTCTCCCCAAGCAACACCGCCAGCGGCAGACACAGGGCGCGTCTTGCCGGTACGCCAATCGCTGCTTGCCATTCTTGGGTTATGTTTTGTCACTATGATGGTTGCTGTGGATCAGACTGTCGTGGGAACGGCGCTACCCACAATTGTTGCCGAGCTTAACGGATTTGAGCTTTATGCTTGGGTAGGTACGGCTTACTTGTTGACTTCCGTCATCACGGTTCCCATATTTGGCCGCTTGGGTGACTACTATGGCCGTAAGCCCTTTGTTGTGGCTTCTGTCATCATATTCGCATGCGCTTCAGTATTCTGCAGCGTGGCAGACACTATGCTGCAGCTTGTCCTGGCCCGCGGATTGCAAGGCATAGGTGGCGGCATGTTGGTGGGTACCGCCTTTGCTTGCGTTCCCGACCTTTTTACTGATACCCATGTAAGACTGCGCTGGCAGGTGATGCTGACCGCCGCCTTCGGTATTGCCAATGCTGTTGGCCCTTCATTGGGTGGGTTTCTTACCCAGTATATGGGGTGGCGTTCGGTCTTCTATGTCAATTTGCCATTAGGCGCTATCAGTTTGTATTTCATCTGGCGTTTTCTGCCTCGAATACGGCAGGTCCAGCACGGCAGAATCCATCTTGATTGGCAGGGGGCCAGCCTGATTGCGGTGGGGCTGGCCAGTCTGCAGTTTTTCGTTCAGTTGTTGCCCAAGCATGGCGCCAGTGTCTATATGGTGTTGCTGGGCGGGTTGGCTATTGCAGCGTTTTTGCTGCTGATTTATTGGGAAAAGCGCTGCCCCGAGCCTTTGCTGCCGATGGATATGTTCCGTAATAAAAGCCTGGCTGCCTTGTTCTGCCTGTCGTTTTTTATGGGTTTTGTCATGTTCGTGCTGTTGTTCTATCTTCCCTTGCTTTTGCAGGGAGGGTTCGGGCTGACGCCGCAGCAGGTGGGGCTGCTTATTACGCCCTTAGTCGTTTTCATTACCATAGGTAGCTTCATCAATAGCCGTATTGTGATCCGCCTCAACAAGCCCAATCATATTCTGTACGTGGGCTTCGGATTTACGCTTTTGGCCTGCGCAGGGTTTGTTTTTTCGGACCGAGCCACTTCACATTGGCTGGTTGCGGGCTATATGATGCTGGCCGGAATAGGGCTGGGGTTTGTCATGCCCAACCTGACGGTATTTGCCCAAGAAACCGCAGGGCGTGCCTTGCTTGGTATTTCGACTGCATTACTGCAATCTACACGCATGATCGGCGGCATGCTGGGAATGACTGTGGTCGGGACCTTGGTTACGCACCACTATATCGGCAAGGTGCGCCAGGCTTTGCCGCAAGGGCATGGCACTTCATGGATAGGCTTGTTGGAAGACCCGCAAGTGCTGGTAAGTCATTCGGTCCAAAGCGATTTCATGGCGCATATGCAGCGTTTAAGCCTGCAAGGCGATGCTTTTATAGAAACTGCCAGGCTTTCTCTGGTGTCGGCGGTGCATCTTGGGCTTGTTCTTGCCTTGTTCACGGTGTTTTTGGCCTTGGTGTGGGTGTACCGGGTTCCGCACATACGTTTGTCGCGCTCTGTGGGTACGGTAGTGTCCAGCGATGCAAAAAATGAAGGTAGAGGCCAATGAGCGAAATTCCACAACTGCAGTTGATGCAGCAATTAGGGCGTACCTACCGGGCTTTGATGTCGGCGTTTGAAGCCGATATCGGCCACTCCTTGCCTCGCTGGCGCATCTTGCTGCATTTGTATCAAGCTGGCGGGGATACCTCGCAAAAGCAGCTTGCACTGGATTTGCGCATAGACCCGGCTGCGCTCACCCGCCAGATCAAAGCAATAGAACATCAGGGGTGGGTCGAGCGCCATAACGATGTCAACGATAACCGGCTGACCAATGTCGCACTGACCAAGGCCGGGAAGGCGGTGGTCGAACAGACCTTGCCTCACCGTACGGCGTTTATTGAAAGGGCGCTAGGTGGATTGTCTCCCCAGGATATGCAGGCCATGGGTTCAATGTTGAACACGCTTGAGCAGCGCTTGCGCCAAGAGGCTGTCAGCCCCGCTGATAGCAGCCTATAGAACGGTTCAGGTGTTGGGTATTTGCTTGCGTTGCGTTACGACCCGTCGCAGATAATAAAATTTCTGATCTTTTAAACTATGGGCGGACCCTGCAAGCCGCAGCCCGGGTACAATCGGTCGTTCGGGCGCGATGTCATGGCTTAGTGTCGACAGGCGCACAGGCCTTCGGGTGAACTTCTCAGCGTAACCTTATATTCAAGCAGGAAAGTCAATATTATGAGTGCAATCGTAGATATCATTGGGCGCGAAATACTAGACTCGCGCGGCAACCCCACCGTCGAATGCGATGTGTTGCTGGAGTCCGGCGCAATGGGTCGTGCGGCTGTACCGTCGGGTGCTTCCACCGGTTCGCGCGAAGCCATTGAACTGCGCGACGGCGATGCGGCCCGCTATTTGGGCAAAGGCGTCTTGCGCGCCGTCGAGAACCTGAACACCGAAATCTCCGAAGCGCTCATGGGCCTGGATGCCCAAGAGCAGACTTTTGTAGACCGCACCCTTATCGACCTGGACGGTACTGAATCCAAAAGCCGCCTGGGCGCCAACGCCATATTGGCGGCTAGCATGGCTGTAGCGCGCGCGGCAGCCGACGACTCGGGCCTGTCGCTGTACCGCTACTTTGGCGGCAGCGGCCCCATGGCCATGCCAGTGCCTATGATGAATGTCATCAATGGCGGCGCACATGCCAACAACACGCTCGACCTGCAGGAATTCATGATCCTGCCTATCGGCGCGACCAGCTTCCGTGAATCGCTGCGTATGGGCGCAGAGGTTTTCCATGCCCTGAAAGCGCTGCTTCACAAGCAAGGCATGTCTACCGCTGTAGGCGATGAAGGCGGTTTCGCCCCTAACGTAGCCAACCACGAGGCTGCAATCCAGCTTATTTTGCAAGCTATCACCGAAGCTGGCTACGAAGCGGGCTCCCAAATCGCCCTGGGTCTGGATTGCGCCAGTTCCGAGTTCTATCGCGACGGTAAGTACCACTTGGCAGGTGAAGGCGGCATTGCACTGACTTCCCAGGATTTCGCCAATCTGCTGGCTACATGGTGCGATAAATACCCCATCATCTCCATCGAAGACGGTATGGCCGAAAACGATTGGGAAGGCTGGAAGGTGCTTTCAGATCAGTTGGGCAAAAAGGTGCAATTGGTGGGCGACGATCTTTTCGTTACCAATACCAAGATCCTTAAGCAGGGTATCGACCAAGGTATCGCCAACTCCATCCTGATCAAAATCAACCAGATCGGCACCCTGACCGAAACCTTTGCCGCCATTGAAATGGCCAAGCGTGCCGGCTATACAGCAGTCATTTCGCACCGTTCAGGCGAAACCGAAGACACGACAATTGCCGATATTGCGGTGGCTACCAATGCCATGCAAATCAAGACCGGTTCTTTGTCGCGTTCCGACCGCATGGGCAAATACAATCAGTTGCTGCGCATCGAAGAAGAGCTCGCCGAAGTAGCCACTTACCCAGGCCGCGATGCTTTCTACAACTTGCGTTAAGTAAAACTTAATCACCTGGCCGCAAGGCCAGGTTGTGTTTGTGTAAGAAATGCGACTGTTATTTATAGTTCTAGCTTTATTGACTGCTATTACCCAGTACCCTCTGTGGCTGGGTAAGGGCGGCTGGCTGCGAGTCCAGGAACTAGAGAAAAAAGCCGCTAGCCAGCAAGAAACCAACGAAGCGCTGATTGCCCGCAATAATGCCTTGCAAGCCGAAGTTCAGGATCTGAAGTCGGGCAAGGCAGCCATAGAAGAGCGGGCCCGCGCTGAGTTCGGCATGGTCAAAGAAGACGAAATCTTCGTTCAGATATTGGCTCCGCATGAACGCGAGCCAGAAATCCGCACCCCTGCGATTACCAAAAAGAAGGGCAATTAGCCTTTAGCTCACAGTACAGCATAATGCGACACCGCAAGCGGGGTCGTTGGGCTGTACCGTTGGTTGTTCTGGCCCGGTCATATTGCCGCCATTATTTCCCGATAACGGTGGCCCGGATGGGCCGTTCCCTTGTCCGCTGCCAGGTGGCTGCCAGTCAGGCGGCGAACTTTTATCAGGTGCAGGGTTAGTCCCGGGACCAATTGCTGTCGCGTGTTGATCCAGGCACCACAAGCCCTGGCACTTTGCTGCTGGCAACGACAATGGTATGGCTGTAGATACACTGCCGTAACCCACCACTTTCCCGCTTGCAGGCAAGGGCCAATTGACGGGATGAGACTGCATCGTCAGCATGATTTCCTGGACAAGCGGCAGGTATCCGCCGCGCGCCATGGCATGCTGGCCGTAACCGGCATCTTCATTTCCCAGCATACGCAGCAGGCCTTTCATGCCGGGTAGCACGGGCTCGTGCAGATAGGTCACGCGCAGCACCAATGTATTGGCCTGCAGGATGGACTGGCCCGAGAGTGGGCCCAGGCCATTTCCCCGGTTTCGGTTGCGCTGGTCTTGCTCGGCCAAATAATTATTATTGATGGCGGCCAGCCCGGTTTCACGCGCGATAGCCAGAGATGAATCGGAAAAATCCATGAAGGCCTGGGGTGTAGGTGACAGAATCTCGATACGCCAGGGCGCGGTGCCGGTGGATTGGCTGCGTTGTTGCAGTGCACTGTACAGACGCTGCTGTGCGCCACTGCTTTGGCTTGTGGCAAATAGTGGCAACAGCGCTTGTTCAAACGCAGCTTCGATGACGGCAGGTTTGGCGTGCGAGGTAATGGCGGCGCGCCCAGCTTCGAGCAGGGCGAGGCTGACAGCCTGCTTGTGGAACAGCCATTGCCCAAGTTCGATGCTGCCCAAGCCAAGCAAGAGAACCGGTACAGCGGCAATTGAAAATTCGATTATGCCTGTACCGGTTTGGCTTGCCAGTCGTCGGACGGGCCTGCCTGGCCAGCCCGCTGGCTGGATGGGAGGGAAGAGGTATCGAAACATGCGGCTAGTGTGCCGATATTTCGATAAAGCGTCGATTGTGGATAGTGCGCTGACCGGACAGCCATGCCTGCAAAGGTCCGGTCAGCGGCTTTGAACCGCTTTTAATGAACCGACTTGCGGTCGCTGTGGGCGGTGTCCAGGTTGCCGGCGAAAAGGCCAGCGCAGTCGATGGCATCGAACTGGTAGGGCTTGCCGCAGAAACTGCATGCAATGTCGATGGCTTCGCGTTCGCTAAGTATGTCTTCGATTTCCTCGCGCCCTAGCATGCGCAGCATGCTGGCTACCCTTTCGCGAGTGCAAGGGCAATGCCAGCGCACAGATTCGGGTTCGAAGGCGATCAGGTCTTCTTCCCAGAATAAACGGTGTATCAGGGTGTCGGTATCCAGCGACAAGAGCTCATCTTGCTTGACGGTGCCGGCCAAGTGGCAGGCACGTGTCCAGGTTTCCTGGAGCGACTCCTGATCGCTGCCAGCTATGCCGCCATGGTCAGGCAAGCGCTGCAAAAGAAGGCCCGCCGAGTTTTCGGCATCGGATGCCAGCCACATCCGGGTGTCCAGTTGCTCGGAGTTGCGCATATATAGTTCCAGCACTTGTGCAACTGAATCGCCTTCCAGGGGAACCACGCCTTGATAGGGTTCGAGGTCGGTCGTATCGCGATTGGGATCAAGTACGACGACAAAACGGCCCTGCCCGTGCGGGTTAAGCAAGGATTGCAGGTTGCCATCGGCGGGTATTTCGTGCCCTTCGCGCAGGGTTACGGTAGCGCGTATGGAAAGGTCGGCGGTGCACTCGACCACGATCAGGGCGATGGGGCCATCACCTTGCAGCTGCAGTACCAGGGATCCGTCGAACTTGATATTGGTGGCCAGCAGCACTGCTGCCGATACCAGTTCGCCCAATAAGCGCTGGACGCATTCGGGGTAGTGTTGATGGACCAGGCCTGTTTGCCATGCAGAGGTAAGCTTTACCGCTTGCACTCGCGTGCTGTGATCCGAGAGTAAGTACTTTTTGAATTGATCAGTCATGGGCTAAATTTTAGCCCATAAGCTGTTTTTTGCCGTGGCCCCGTATGCAGGCCGGGTTTTGCTGATTACTTCAGGGATTTGGCCGCCGCGCTACTGCGCTGTAGCTCCCGGGCGCGCAATACATGGCGGCGGATCTTACCGGTGCTGGTCAAGGGCAGGCTATCGACAAACTCAATTTCGCGCGGCATCTGGTACGAGGACAGCCGGTTTTTTACATACTCTTGCAGTTCTTTTTGCAGTTTCTGGGCATCAAGACCTTGCGCGCTGCTGTTGAGTACAACGTAGGCTTTGACAAGTGCGCCGCGTGTGGCGTCCGGTTTGGGGACGATGGCTGCATTCGCTACTGATGGGTGCTGAAGCAGGCAATCTTCGATCTCGCTAGGGCCGATACGGTAGCCTGAGCTTTTGAAAACGTCGTCGCTGCGACCTGCGTACCAGTAATAGCCGTCTTTATCGATAGAAGCCAGGTCGCCGGTCATGCACCAGTCGCCTATGAATTTGGCTTGCGTGGCGGCGTCGTTACGCCAGTAACCGAGAAACAGGATGGGATCGGGGTGTCCGTGGATATCGTAGCGGTTCAGGGCTATTTCACCTATCGTACCGACCGGGCAGGCTTCGCCTGCAGCATCCAGTACGGCAACCTGATGGCCAGGGTAAGGGCGGCCGATACTGCCAGGCTTGGCGGGCCATTTTTCGTGGCTATTGCCGACCAGATAGTTCATTTCGGTTTGCCCGAACATTTCGTTAGGTGTGATATGCAGCGCTGTCTGGCACCATTCGAACAATGTCTGGCCCAGGCTTTCGCCCGCCGCCATGATGGCTCGCAGGCTCAACCGGTATTGTTCATGCGGTGCAGGTACTTCTTGCATTATCAGCTTGAGGGCGGTGGGAAATAGAAATGTATTTGTTACCTGGTAGCGCTCGATGAGTTCGAGTGCGCGTGTGGCTGAAAACCCGCCTAGCGTCCCGACTATGCTGTGGCCGAAGTACAAGGTGGGCAGCAAGGCATC
>DATJCP010000422.1:0-4289 GCA_035514715.1 Candidimonas sp. | reverse complement strand
TTTATTGTCGGCAATGCCTCGCCCAAACCAGTTGCCGCCTGATTCCTTGAGCTCCCAAGGGGAAAGCCCGTCTTTCCATTCGGGTTCCAGCCCGCGGATAACGTCGCCGTGACCGTATCCGAGTACGGTGGGCAGGGCGGGGTCTTCAATGCGCTGGGCAAATAAAAATGGCGCCGCCGCTTTGGGGTGGTGCAGGGTTTGGCAAGTAAATCCCATAGCCTCGAACGCTGGACGCATTTCCTTTTCCAGGTAGTTGCTCAAGACGTCTGCCCTGTCGGGGTTCTGGCTTTCCGTTGGAATGGCAATGCGGCGGGCCAGGGTGGCTCGGAATTGGCCAGAGTCGAATTGTTTATGCGCCAAGTCTATGGCAAGGGTGCGGGTCATGGCTGTGCGTGTCCTTCTACTGTGGCAGTGGTGTATAGATGGCAGGCCACTTCACCCTGCTGGTCTGCTTCAAGAGCGGGGCGTGTGCTGTGGCAATGTGCCAGCCGCTCTTTGCAGCGTGGGTGGAAAGGGCAGCCTGATGGCGGGTTGATCGGATCGGGAAAGGAAAGGCCCAAGCCCATGTCGGGTATGCCCAGGCCTGTTTCCGGCGTGAGCACAGAAGCCAGCAATGCTTTGGTATAGGGGTGGCGCGGCTGATGGAAAAGCGTATCGGTTCTTGAGAATTCCACGATCCGGCCCAAGTACATCACAGCGACATGGGACGCTATGTGCTCCACGACTGCCAGGTTGTGACTGATGAAAACGTAGGTCAGGTTGAACTCATGGCGCAAGTCCATGAGCAAGTTCAGGATTTGTGCCTGCACAGAGACATCCAGGGCCGACGTAGGTTCATCGCAAATGACGATTTCTGGGTTCATGACCAGGGCGCGGGCGATTGCCACACGCTGACGTTGTCCGCCCGATAGCTGCCCTGGTGTGCTGTCTGCATGCCGGGCCGGAAGGCCGACCCGTTCCATCATGTCCAGGGCTTTTTTTCGGCGTTCAGTTGCTGTGCCAAGGCGGTGCACTTCAAGGGGGAACGAAACTATCGATGCAACACTGCGGCGCGGGTTTAGCGAGGAGTAAGGATCCTGGAAGACGGGCTGGATATAGCGAGCCAGGGCGCGCTTGTCTATGTTGCTGATGTCTTGGCCGCTTATGCTGACTGTGCCTGCGCTGGCGGGTGTCAGGCCAAGCAACATTCGCGCCAGGGTTGATTTGCCGCAGCCTGATTCGCCAACGATGCCAAGCACATCGCCTCGCTGCACAGACAGGTCGACCCCGTTCACGGCGTGCAGAGTTTGCCGGGGTTTGAACATACCGGTGTTTACCGTAAAGTTGCAATGCAGTCCTTGCGCCTGGATCAAGGGGCTATTCATGCGTGGTCTCATTCTGGTTCTTGATGCAGCGCCAACGATGGCCGTTGTCGGCGCTGTGTATCGGTACGGTTTGCTGGCAGGCTGCTTGCGCGTACTGACAACGGTCGCGGAAGGCGCAGCCTTCCAATGATCCGATCAGTGATGGCACAACGCCGGGAATCGTGCCCAGTCTTCCTCCTGGCGGGCTGCGGCCCGGGATCGGAATACAGCTCATCAAGCCTTGGGTATATGGGTGCTGCGGGTTTGCGAAGATTTCTTTCACAGGGCCTTCTTCAACGATTTCCCCCGCGTACATGACAGCCACTCGATCCGCGATGCGGGCGACGACGCCCAGGTCATGTGTAATCAGCACCATTGCAATGCCCAGCTCGGCCTGCAGGTCGGCAAGCAGCCTGAGTATCTGGGCCTGTATGGTGACGTCCAGTGCGGTACTGGGCTCATCGGCAATTAACAGTTCGGGGCCGCACATCAGTGCCATGGCGATCATGACGCGCTGGCGCAGGCCGCCAGATAATTGATGGGGATACTGGGCCAGGCGCTGGCTGGCAGATGCAATCCCCACCTTCTCGAGCAATTCTATGGCTCTGTTCAGCGCTTCTTGTTTCGAGACCTTTTTATGAAACAGATAATGCTCGATGAGCTGCTCGCCTATGGTGTAAGCGGGATTCAGAGCCGTCATGGGTTCCTGGAATATCATCGCCATCTTGTCGCCGAGCAAGCTGTTGATGCGTTTCTTGCTCGCCAGGCTTAAGTCCTCGCCCAAAACGCTCAGGTTGCGAGTCAGGCGCTTGGCAATTTTTGGCAGCAGGCCCATGATGGACAGCGAAGTCATGGATTTTCCGCAACCGGACTCGCCAACCAGGCACAAGGTTTCGCCTCGCCTGACCTGGAACGAGACGTCGCGTACCGCATGCAGGACACCGCCCGGGGTTTGTATATCGACATGCAAGCCTTGCACATCCAGGACGATTTCGTTGCTGTCCATGTTCAGGCTCTCTCTTCAGGCGTCAGGAACTGGTGTAGCCCATCACCTGCCAGGTTGATTGCGAAAATCAGAAGGGCGAGCGCTGTGCCTGGAATAGCAATCAGCCAGAATGAAAAGAACATATAGGCTTTTGCTTCGGAAATCATCAAGCCCCATGAAGGGAGCGGCGGCTGTACACCCAGCCCCAGAAAGGATAAGGACGCCTCAAGCAGGATGGCGCTGGCGGCCTCCAGCGTGGCTATGACGATCAGGTGGGGCAGGACGTTGGGCAAGACTTCGCTCATGATGATGCGCAAGGTCGATGCCCCTGCGGATTGCGCTGCCGCTACGTATTCCAAAGACCGTACTTGTTGTGTGGCGCTGCGCATGACGACAGCGAAACGGTCCCATTTGAGCAGCCCCAGCACCAGTATCACTACCCATAGTGAGCCTCCGACTATGGCGACGGTCGCCAGGGCGACAAGAATAACGGGCATGGAGAGCCGGGTCGTTACCAGGAAAGATACGACCATGTCGGTTTTGCCGCCGAAGTAACCGGCAAGCATGCCCATGGTGGTGCCGATCAGGCCCGAAATCAGGGCCACGCTGGCGCCGATCAACAGTGAGATACGCGCTCCGTAAAACAGGCGCGAAAGATAGTCTCGGCCCATTTGGTCGGTACCCAGCGGGTGCAGCCATGTTCCCTTTTCGTACCAGACGGGGGGCACGGTGCGGTACGCCAGGTCTTGTGTGTAGGGATCATGGGGCGATAGCCAAGGCGCGAAAAGGGCAATAAGCAGAATGATCAGCAATAGACCGCCGCCGAAAGTCAGGGCCTTGTTATGCCAGATGCGTTGCCCCAGGGTACGCCGTTTGAGTGCCTGGCCGAGTGGGGGCGGTATTGGGCTTGCGGAAAGCGTCGTTGATATAGGCATGGATCAGGAAACTCGTATGCGTGGGTCAAGCCAGGCATTGGCGATATCGGAAGCCAGCGTCAACAGCACATAAATCGCCGACAGCAGCAGAACTATGATTTGCATGACCGGATAGTCTTTGTACGTGATGCTTTGATAGGCCAGATAACCCAGCCCATCCAGGGCGAAGATGGTTTCGATGACCACGGAGCCGCCCAATAGATAGCCCAGTTGCACGGCTGCCAGGGCGACAACCGGCACGATGGCATTGCGCAAGGCATGCTTGAAAATGATGCTGTGTGCCGGTAGGCCTTTCGCCTTGGCTGTGCGGATATAGTCGGCGCTCAGGACTTCTATCATGCCGGCGCGGATAAGGCGCATGAACGCGGGAGCGACGTAGTAGCCCAAGGCAATGGCCGGCATGACAAAGTGCTGCCAGCTGCCGCTGCCGGATACGGGAAGCATGCGCCAGGAAATTGAGAACAACATGATCAAAAGCAGGGCGAAGAAAAAGTTGGGCAGCGCCTGGCCAAGTACGGCGACAGCCAGACACAGTCGGTCTATCCAGCTATTTTTGTAAAGGGCTGCCAGCACACCTAACGGGACAGACAGGAGTAGGGCCACGCCCAGGGCGCTCACGCCAAGCAGCAGAGTGGTCTTGAGCTTATCGAAAATAAGCGGACCGACTTCAGTTTTAAAGTACACCGATGTGCCGAAGTCGCCCTGCAGGAGCTTCCAGAGCCAGTCTGCATACTGGATGACGATGGGGCGATCCAGGCCATAGGCTTTGCGTATTGCTTCTATGTCTTCCTGGCGTGCTCCTTCCCCCGCAAGGGCGATTGCCGGGTCGCCGGAAAGATGCAAAAGCAGGTAGGCAATAATGGACACGGTCAGTGCCACTAATAGCGCCAGTCCTAGCCGTTTCAACATGTACACAAGCATTTGTTGCCCTTGTTGCGTGGTTTCGCAAAATAAAGGGCGAGCCCAGTGCGCCGGGCCCGCTGTACTGTGGATTTACTTCCAGCTTATTTCCCAGAAACGGACCAG
>DATJCP010000421.1:0-9937 GCA_035514715.1 Candidimonas sp. | reverse complement strand
CGGGTTGCGGCAAGACAACCATGCTCAATATCATTTCAGGTCTGCTGGCTCCTTCGCATGGGACAGTACTTTTCGATGGGGTCGATAAGACCAACGCCACGCCGCAAGAACGTAACATTGCCCAAGTGTTTCAGTTTCCGGTCGTATATGACACGATGACTGTCGGCGAGAACTTGGCGTTTCCCTTGCGCAACCGCAAGATGCCCGATGCCCAGATCAAGGCGCGGGTCGGCCAGATTGCTGAAATGCTTGAAATGAGCGACCAGCTTGACCAGCGGGCGGCAGGGTTGGCTGCCGATGCCAAGCAGAAAATCTCATTGGGCCGTGGTCTGGTCAGGCCTGACGTCTCAGCGGTGCTGTTCGATGAACCGCTTACCGTTATCGATCCGCAGTTGAAGTGGCAACTTCGCCGCAAGCTTAAGCAAATCCACCATGAACTTAAGCTGACTCTCATTTACGTGACCCATGATCAGGTTGAAGCCTTGACCTTCGCCGAGCAAATCATGGTCATGTCGCGTGGCAGGGTGGTGCAAGTCGGGACGCCCGAAGCCTTGTTCGAGCGTCCCGCCCACACCTTCGTCGGTCATTTTATTGGCTCCCCAGGCATGAATATCTTGCCGGTGGATGTCGGGCAAGGCGTTGTCAGGCTCGACGATGGGCAATCGTTGTCGGTGCCCGCAGACATGTCGTTGGTCCAGGGTGCGCTCAAGCTGGGCATTCGCCCCGAATACACGTGTCTGGCGGAAATAGGGCAGCCGGGCGTGGTGCGGGCAATAGTCGAAAAAGTGCAGAATATAGGCACCTACCAGTTGCTGACTGCTCGTGTAGGCTCGCATCTGGTGCGTGCGCGTTTGGGCCTGGAGCACGAACTGCCGGAAATCGGCGCGGTAACCGGGTTGGCGCTATTGGGCCCGCATGCCTGCTTCTATCAGGACGAGGAGCTCATCGCATGAATAAGCATGGTGTTTATATCGCGGGGGCCATTCGGGGCGTCTGCGTACCAGGAGTACTCGGATGAGCCTATCTGTCAAACCTGTCAATCAAAAGGCCTGGTGGTTGGTATTGCCCGTGATCTTGTGCGTGGCGTTTTCGGCCATTTTGCCGTTGATGACGGTGGTGAACTATTCAGTTCAGGACGTCATATCGCCTACGCGTTCAGTATTTGTCGGCACGGAATGGTTTAGCGCTGTCATGCGGGATCAGGACTTGCATGCGGCATTGGTGCGCCAATTGGTGTTTTCCTTTTCTGTTCTCGCCATCGAGATTCCGCTGGGGGTAATGCTTGCCTTGTCCATGCCGTCTACCGGCTGGAAGTCGTCTGCGGTGCTGGTGCTGGTAGCCTTGTCCTTGCTGATCCCTTGGAATGTGGTGGGCACTATTTGGCAAATTTTTGGCCGTGCCGATATCGGCTTGATGGGGCGGGCTTTGATGCTGATGGGCATAGACTACAGCTATGCCAGCAATCCTACGCAAGCGTGGTTGACGGTATTGCTGATGGATATATGGCATTGGACTCCGCTGGTTGCCTTGCTGGCTTATGCGGGCTTGCGCTCAATTCCCGATGCTTATTACCAGGCTGCCAGTATCGATGGCGCAAGCAAGTTTGCAGTATTCCGTTATATACAGCTGCCTAAGATGCGCGGTGTGCTGATGATAGCCGTGCTGCTGCGATTCATGGACAGCTTCATGATCTATACCGAACCCTTTGTGCTGACTGGCGGCGGCCCGGGCGATGCCACCACGTTTCTTAGCCAATACCTTACCCAAAAGGCGGTGGGGCAGTTCGACCTTGGCCCGGCAGCCGCTTTTTCGTTGATTTATTTCCTGATTATCCTGTTGTTGTGTTTCATCTTGTATAGCTGGATGCTGCGTGTCGGCACGCAAGACAAGGAGACTGGTCATGAGTAAACGCAAGCCGTTCCAGAAGCGCACCATCTTCCTGATTGTGTACTTGCTGTTTGCCATGCTGCCTATCTACTGGATGGTCAACATGAGCTTCAAGACCAACGAAGGTATCTTGTCCAGCTTCTCGTTGCTGCCGCAAAACTTTACCTGGGATAACTACAAAACCATTTTTACCGATGCGTCCTGGTATAGCGGGTACATCAACAGCCTGATCTATGTGGCCATTAATACGGTCATTTCAATTACGGTAGCCTTGCCAGCGGCCTACGCCTTTTCGCGCTATCAGTTCCTGGGCGACAAGCATGTGTTTTTCTGGCTGCTCACCAACCGCATGACACCGCCTGCGGTATTCCTGCTGCCGTTCTTCCAGCTGTATTCAACCTTAGGCCTGATGGACACCTATTGGGCGGTCGCCCTGGCACACCTGGTATTCAATGTGCCTTTGGCCGTATGGATACTTGAAGGCTTCATGAGCGGCATTCCGCGCGAAATCGATGAAACCGCTTATATAGACGGCTATAGTTTCCCGCGTTTTTTCCTGACGATTTTCCTGCCCTTGATTAAGGCCGGAGTAGGCGTGGCGGCTTTCTTCTGTTTCATGTTCAGTTGGGTCGAGCTCTTGCTGGCCCGTACGCTGACCAGTGTCAATGCCAAGCCCATCGTCGCCACCATGACCAGGACGGTTTCAGCATCCGGCATGGATTGGGCCACGCTGGCGGCCGCAGGGACACTGACCATTATTCCGGGCGCCATCGTCATCTGGTTTGTACGCCATTACATTGCAAAGGGTTTTGCAATGGGCCGCGTCTAAAGGAGGCAGCATGTTCGACTGGATGGTTTGGACTTTGCCAACGGCGGTGTTTTTCATATGCATAGGGCTTATGCTTGTAGGCATGACGGTCTTGGAACTGAAATGCCCGACGACACTGCGCAAAGGTTTTTTGCCCATGGCCACGACGCGTGGCGATCGCCTGTTTATAGGCCTGTTGGTGGCCGCCTATATCAATCTGGGTTTTCTCGGTTTAAGCGAAGTCTTCGCTGAATGGTTCAGTTTGTCGCAAGAACCTAGTGTGTGGATCAGTTTTATCGTATCGATGCTGGTTTTGGCGCTGATTCTGCGCAAAGGCTAGGGGTGATTGTTGCGCGGTTTGCTTCCCCCGGATCAGCGCAACAGGATAATAAAGCGGGGACATGTTCCTAGGAGACCGTAATGTTATTTCGTCGTACTGCACTGGCGTTTGCCGTAACGTGCCTGCTGTCCGGTCAGGCGCTTGCTGGCGAAGCCGAAGCCCAGAAATGGATAGATAGCGAATTTCAGCCGTCGACCTTGACCAAGGATCAGCAGCTGACTGAAATGAAATGGTTTATTGATGCCGCCAAGAAGCTGAAAGAGCAGGGCGTCAACGAGATTTCGGTGGTTTCGGAAACGATCACCACCCACGAGTACGAGTCCAAAACGCTAGCCAAGGCATTTGCTGAAATCACCGGCATCAAGGTCAATCACGATTTGATCCAGGAAGGCGATGTCGTTGAAAAACTGCAAACCTCGATGCAATCGGGAAAATCGATTTATGACGGCTGGATATCCGACTCCGACCTGATCGGCACCCATTACCGCTACGGTGAAATGTTGTCATTGACCGACTATATGAACGGCGATGGCAAGCAATGGACCAACCCCAACCTGGATGTCAAGGATTTTATCGGTACTTCGTTTACCACGGCGCCTGATGGAAAGCTGTATCAACTGCCCGATCAGCAGTTTGCCAACTTGTACTGGTTCCGGGCCGACCTGTTCGCCCGTCAAGATCTGAAAGACAAGTTCAAGGCTAAATACGGCTACGACCTGGGCGTGCCGGTCAATTGGACTGCCTACGAGGATATTGCCAACTTCTTTACCAACGACGTGAAAACCATAGATGGCAAGCCTGTTTATGGTCATATGGATTACGGCAAGAAAGATCCATCGCTGGGCTGGCGCTTTACCGATGCATGGCTATCGATGGCAGGCACCGCCGACAAGGGTACGCCTAACGGTATGCCGGTCGATGAGTGGGGCATTCGCGTGGCCGACGATAAATGCACGCCGGTAGGCGCTTCGGTATCGCGCGGTGGCGCCACCAATTCGCCAGCTGCGGTTTATGCCCTGACCAAATACATAGACTGGATGAAAAAATATGCGCCCAAAGAGGCGCAAGGCATGACATTCAGCGAATCGGGCCCGGTGCCTGCCCAAGGGCATATCGCACAGCAAATCTTTTGGTATACGGCCTTTACTGCCGACATGACCAAGAAAGGTTTGCCTGTGGTCAATGACGACGGCACCCCCAAGTGGCGCATGGCGCCTGCGCCGCACGGTCCATACTGGAAAGACGGTATGCAAAATGGCTACCAGGACGTGGGTTCATGGAGCTTCTTTAAAAACCATGATGCCAAGAAAGTGGCTGCGGCATGGCTGTATGCCCAATTCGTGACATCCAAGACGGCGTCGCTTAAAAAGTCCATCGTGGGCCTGACTTTTATCCGCGATAGCGATATCCATAGCGATTACTTTACGAAGAACGCCAATCAGTATGGCGGCCTGATCGAGTTCTATCGCAGTCCGGCCCGGGTAGCATGGACACCCACGGGCACCAACGTTCCCGATTATCCGAAGTTGGCTCAGCTCTGGTGGAAAAACGTGGCTACGGCGATTACCGCTGAAAAAACGCCGCAACAAGCCATGGATAATCTGGCCACTGAGATGGACGCCGTGATGGCTCGCCTGGAACGTGCAGGGATGAACCATTGCGCGCCTAAACTTAATCCCAAGTCCGATCCTGCCAAATGGCTAAGTGATAAAGAGGCTCCTTGGAAGAAGTTGGACAACGAAAGCCCAAAAGGTGAAACCGTAGCTTACGATGCTTTGCTTAGTGCCTGGAAGGCTGGGCGGGTGCGGTAAGACTTGCTCATAAGCAATAGCGCCTAAAGAAAGGTCGTGTGCGAATGCCTCTGCACACGACCTTTTGTACGTGTTTTGCGCGGCTGTTCTACACTTATGCTGCTTTGAATTTATTGGCCTTTGTTATATGACAACTATAGTTTCTCCCCAGACATCCGATCGGACGCAGCATTTGGCCGCGCTTGCGGGCCTGGGTCAGGTGGATCTGGCGATTATCGGTGGCGGCGCCACCGGCCTGGGCGTCGCTCTTGATGCGGCTTTGCGCGGGCTTAGCGTCGTGCTGCTGGAGTCCCACGATTTTGCCAAAGGCACTTCGTCGCGCGCGACCAAGCTGGTGCATGGGGGCGTACGCTACCTTGCCCAGGGCAATATTGCCCTGGTGCGCGAGGCCCTGCACGAACGCACCACGTTATTGCACAATGCGCCGCATTTGGCGCGCCCATTGCCTTTTGTCATGCCCAGCTATAAGTGCTGGGAAACGCCGTTTTACGGCGTAGGCCTGAAAATGTACGATGCCCTGGCTGGCAAAGCCGGCCTCGGTGCAACCGAGTTCCTTAGTGCCGCCAAGACGCAGCAGTGTCTTCCTGGCGTCAAGTCGCAGGGCTTGAAGGGGGGCGTCAAGTACTGGGACGGTCAGTTTGATGATGCTCGTCTGGCGCTGACACTGGCCAGGACGGCAGCTTCGCAAGGCGCTTTGCTGCTGAATTATTGCCCGGTAACCGAGCTTATCCACGAGCAGGGCAAAGTGGCGGGCTTGCGTTGTAAAGACACCGAGTCAGGTGTGTCTTATACAGTCAGGGCCAAATGCGTGGTGAACGCAACAGGCGTATGGGTTGACGAAATTCGCCATAAAGACGGTGACGCGACAGGCCGCAGCACGCAAGCCATGGTCGCTCCTAGTCAAGGCGTGCATTTGGTCGTGGATAGCGACTTCCTTCCCGGCAACCATGCTTTGCTGGTACCCAAAACCCAGGATGGCCGTGTTTTGTTTGCTGTGCCGTGGCTGGGCAAGGTCATACTGGGTACCACCGATACGCCGCGCAAGGATCTGGCGCGTGAACCGGATGCCTTTGCCGAAGAAGTAGCTTTTATTCTGGGTGAGGCCGGCAAGTATTTAAGCCGTGCTCCGCAGCGCAGCGATGTCAGAAGTATTTGGGTGGGCCTGCGTCCGCTCGTGCGTCCTCCCGAGAACGAAGGCGGCAACACCAAGAAGATCAGCCGTGAACACACGGTGCTGGTGAGCCCCAGTGGGCTGGTTACGGTAACAGGCGGGAAGTGGACGACCTATCGGGCGATGGCCGAGGATGTGCTTGAAAAATGTGTTGAAAGCGCATTGTTGCCTCGTCTTCCGCCTTCTGAAACCAGCGATTTCTTGTTGCTGGGGGCGGCAAGCGATGGTTCCGGCCGCGCTTCGATGGCGGCTGCTCCTGGTCTTGATGCTTATGGCAGCGAGGCGAAGTGGGTTCAGGATCTACCTGGTGCCGATACGGATCTGGCCCCGGGGCTGAGTGTGGCGATGGTGCGTTTTGCTGCGCGCTATGAGTATGCGCGTACGGTAGAAGATATGCTGGCCAGGCGGTCACGGTTGCTGTTTCTTGACGCACGGCTGGCGGCGCAGTTGGCGCCGACTGTTGCCGGGATTATGCAGGAAGAGACAGGGATTGATCCGCAGCTGGATACGTTTTTGTTGCTGACGGAGCAGTATTTACGTTTGCCTTGATGGGGCTTTTACGTTGACGCTTTTGTCTTGACGTGATTGTTTTGTTTCAAGCTTATTCTGTTTTCACTGGCGCTATTGTTTCTTATGACGGCGCAGCGAGCCGGTGTGGGCCTGGCGAATTATCGCTGCGGTCCCTTTGGGACTCCCCGCGCAGTCAGCCTGGCTTTTTCGGGGCCGGACGCGAACTCGCGGGAACGGACAGCCACTGGCTGTCCGTAAGCGCCCCGCTCAGACAGCGCGTCCTTGTACCCCGAGCCAGTCTGCCTGCGCGGCGCGCTCAAAATTCGCTGGGCCCACACCGGCTCGCTGCGCCTCATAAAAATGATAATCGGACGAGGTTTCTTACGTGCCGGTGCCTATGGGACGGATGCCTCGGGTTAGATAGCTGACGGTACGTAATGCCACGGTCTCCCTTTCTTGGCCCCAACCGGTCACAGCCGCCGCTTAAGAAAGCAAAGAAAATCGCCACAACACCGATACAATCAGCAACATCAGTAACTGAAACAAATATTACGACCCGAACAGCGTCCTGGCCGACTCGAACCGCTTCTCATAGTAAGGATTCTTCAACGAATCGATACGTACCTGCCCGCCGGTAGAAGGGGCGTTAATGAAGCGGCCTTCGCCGATGTATATCCCCATGTGTGAAAACGGACGATTCAGCGTATTGAAAAACACAAAGTCCCCAGCCTTCAACTGCTTTTTCGATATCTGACGGCTTAGCCCCGCAATATCCGCTGTATTGTGCGGCAGACGCTGGCTGGCTGCATTTTCAAAAACATAAGCCACCAGCCCGCTGCAATCAAAGCCATTGACTGGATGCGTTCCGCCATACTTATAGTTCGACTCCAATAACGCCATCGCAGTCAGCACCACTTCGGTCCGTTGCGCCGGGTCAACAACAATGGTTTTCCGCGAAGCCTGGCTTGTACCTGGTTTGCCTGGGCCGGCACATCCTGCCACGAAAGACAAGACCGCCGTGGCAAGCAGCAGATATATAAACCGAAAGCGTATTGGAGTAATTGTCATCATTGGGACATTGTTGTTGTAAATGCACACTGCTACACTGCCGCCCTTTTATTCGTAAGTCGATTGTCGACAAGGGCTCCAAGTCTTATTCGCTATATCCACCATTAATCCTAATATCTATAGCGGGTAGTTACTACTTTAGGTGGTAATGAGAGGCGATATTTCTGTGAAAATCAGCAACACTTACTATACATTTATGTAATAAATACTACAAAATGCAGCTTATATTTTGTAACTTTTGATGGTTGTCATGTAAATATATGTGGATATTTGATACTATCCCTCTATGATTTATTCGTAAACAACATAGTTCTCTGCGATTTTCAGTGTTTTATGCAAGTTACAGAATGAATCCTAGATAACACTATGCTTACATGCGCGGTTCTGATTAACACATGTTTTTCTTCCGAGGGCTCTTAAAAGAGTCCCTTTGTTTGCAGTAAGAAGAAAGCCGACTCTCACAAGGAGGGCGTTATGCCCATAACAGACAATTCGTCACTAGGTGACATTCAAGAAGTTAATTTATCTTACTTGATGTTGGCTCAGCGTTTATTGCGCGAAAACTATTCTGCAGGAATGTTTCGCCTTGGCTTTGATACTGATGTGGCCGATATAGTACTTCGTTTATCCCCGGCACAGTTGGTGAAGCTGGCTGGTTCCAGTTCTTTGATTTGCGGATTCCGCCTCAACGATTACGATTTGCTTTCGTCGCTTACGCAAGATGTGCTTGGCGGCGTTCTGCAACAGGCGCATTCAACCATTCTGCTGGCACGACGCGCCACTACGCAGGCTGCTTAGTCGCAAATTGGAAAAGTAAAATCATGGCAACGAAAAGTGTAGCTAAAGAGGCCGAAGAAATATTACTGGCCTCGGAAATGATTACGCTAGGCGCGCGCCTTCAGGTGCTGCAGGCTGAAACTAGCCTTAGCTACGATCGTTTGGCAAGGCTTTACCGTGAAGTAAAGGGGTGTTCGCCACCCAAGGGCATGCTGCCGTTTTCAGTTGATTGGTTCATGACCTGGCTGCCCAACATACACTCCAGCGTGTTCTATAGTGTATATCAGTACATGGACACCCATACGCCTGCTAAAAAGTCGCAGGCCTTGGTAGAGGCCTATCGTTTGTACCTTGAGCAGGCATCGGCCGGCCGTGCCGACGAACCGGATGCCGAGCCAGTGCTTAGTTTTACCCGCGCCTGGATGCTGATTCGCTTCTTCGACAGCAACATGGTGCAACTATCTCACTGTGAGCGTTGCAAGGGCGGTTTCGTGGCCCATGCTCATGATCCGCAAAAAGGCTTTGTGTGCGCAATTTGTCGTCCGCCGCCACGGGCCGGAAAAACACGCGCCCATGCCGCAGCCAACAAAGCGGTTGCATCGGCCAAAGCCAAGGCCAAAACTGCAGCAGTTTCGCCTGGTTTGGTGAAAGAGCCAGCCAAAAAGCCAAAGCTTGTCGCCAGCGGGCCGGCCGCGCCCCAGGCCGTCGCACCAATGTCAGGTTGACGCTGATTTAAAGTATCCCGTTTCCAATTGTGCACCGCCACCGGTATTCCTGCGGCGGTTTTTTTTGCCAGAACCGGGATTTAGGCTCAAAAACACCCTCTGAAAGGCGCTTTTATGCACCTAAAAAGAAGGGATCATATGCATATATGTTTATCTAGGGCGTATCCGTGTTTATTCTGCTTGGGTTTGTGATTGTTTTTGTCTCGGTTTTCGGCAGCTTTGTTGCCCTCGGGGGACATCTGGGTGCTTTGTATCAGCCGTTTGAGTTCGTGCTGATTGGAGGGGCGGCCCTGGGCGCTTATCTTGCCTCGAATAGTGGGAAGTCGGCAAAGATGCTGTTCACTGCGCTTCCTATGGTTCTTAAGAAGAATCCCTACAACAAGGACTTGTACATGGAGCTCATGGCTCTGTTGTATGTATTGTTGAATAAGGCCAGGCGCGATGGTCTGATGTCTATTGAATCAGACGTCGAGGATCCTCAAACCAGCCCTATCTTTACCGAGTATCCGCAGGTTCTGCGTGATCCGGCCCTGATGGAGTTCATTACCGACTATTTGCGCCTGATGATTAGCGGCAACATGAGCTCGTACGAAATCGAAGCCCTGATGGATCAGAAAATCGAAGCGCATCATCACGAGCGGAATGTCCCTGCGATTTCATTGCGGGCGGTTGCGGATGCCTTGCCTGCGTTCGGGATCGTGGCCGCGGTGCTGGGTGTGATCAAGGCGTTGGCCTCGGTAGACCAGCCTCCTGCAATTTTGGCGGATCTGATTTCCAAGGCCATGGTGGGAACGTTCCTGGGTATCTTGTTGGCTTACGGTTTTGTTGCGCCGGTTGCCG
>DATJCP010000420.1:0-1871 GCA_035514715.1 Candidimonas sp. | reverse complement strand
CATGGGCATGGTCAATGACTTTCTATTTGGTTCGACTGGGCCGCGAGGCGGGCGCCGCGACGGCATGGTCCAGTCGGTGATCAAAAGCCAAGTCCGGCGTACTGCCAATCAATTGATACGGGGCGTCTTGGGCTCGCTTACAGGGCGCAAGTAAGTAGCGGTTTTATCGGAATCAAGCCTTTAGCTTGCGGCCTTTATGCGTTTGACCGATTTTTTTTCTGATTGCCGCAGACCCGACCATACGATGGCGCCTATCATCAAGGCGCCGCCGAATAGCGCCCTGGTGGATGGGTACTGGGCAAACAGAATGGCCGCAAAAAGAATCGCATAAACGGGTTCCAGCGCAATCACAATGCCCGCGCTGCGGGCCTTCAGGGCCATCAGGCTGGAGACCAGCAGATAATGCGACAAGGCAGTGCAAAATACGCCCAGCAGTGCTATCCACAGCCAGTTAAGCGCGTTCAGTTGCGCTATGGCCGGAAAGGAAAAGGGCAGGGTAAGCAGGGCCACAACCAGGTTTTCCCAGCATGCCACTTGTTGTGCGGGAATGTGTGCGGCGGCCCGGCGGTTGATCAGCGTAAAGATGGCAAAGGCCAGGCCCGACAAAATCGCCCAGGCCAAGCCTATGGTGGCTTCATCCTGAAAATCAAAAGAGGGTGTCACCAGAACCAGTCCCAGCGTGACGAGCGTCAATATCAGCCATTCGGCGACACTGATTTTTTCTTTGAAGAACAAGCACTCGCAAAGCGTGATGAAAGCCGGGAAACTGGCAAAGCCCAGCGTGGCGACGGCGACTCCGGCTATTTTTACCCCGATGAAGAAGGTGACCCAGTGTACGGCCAGCATGGCGCCGGCGGCGAGCAGCACCCAGATGTTCCCCGCCTTGATACCTTGCATCAGCGAGCCGCCCTGATAGCGGATGAATATAAACAAGGCGACAACGGCAAAGCTTGCCCGCCCGGCGGTGATGACCATGGCGTCGGCCTGGATAAGCTCGCCAAATATACCGGTAAGGCCAAACAAGACAGCAGCGATATGAATCGCAAATAGAGCACTCTGACGATTCATGTTTTCAGGTACAAGGTAGCATTAAGGATTTAAACTAGGCGCAGTCGTCGCGCACGCAATTTCTAAGCAAGGAGTCCGTTTTGAAAAACCAGGTTAAAGCAATACGTATCGAAAAGAATGGCGGCCCCGAGGTATTACAGCTCGTTTCGGTGACAGTGCCAGCACCCGAAAAAAACGAGGTAACTATACGCCAGAAAGCGGTAGGCTTGAATTTTATCGATATCTACTTCAGGACGGGGCTTTATAAGCACCCTTTGCCGCATGGCCTGGGCTTTGAAGCATCGGGGGTGGTCGAGGCCGTGGGCGCCGATGTCAAGCATCTGAAAGTGGGTGATCGCGTCGCCTATGGTCAAAGCCCCTTGGGTGCTTATGCAGAAGCACGCAATGTGCCTGCCGACCGCGTTGTCAAGATACCCAAAGGGGTGGATTTCGAGCAGGCAGCCGCACTGATGCTCAAGGGCCTGACGGTGCAGTATCTGTTCCGCCAAACCTACCGTTTGCAAGGGGGCGAAACGATTTTGTTCCATGCGGCAGCGGGCGGCGTTGGGCTGATTGCTTGCCAATGGGCAAAGGCGTTGGGGGTCAAGTTGATCGGTACCGCCTCCACACCCGAAAAAGCAGCGCTGGCTAAAGCGCATGGGGACTGGGAAGTCATCGACTATTCCAAGGAAAACGTCGTTGAACGTGTCAACGAACTGACCGGCGGCAAGAAAGTGCCTGTTGTATACGACGGCGTAGGCAAAGATACCTGGCTTACATCGCTAGACTGCCTTGAGCCTCGCGGCCTGATGGTCAGCTTTGGC
>DATJCP010000419.1:0-5688 GCA_035514715.1 Candidimonas sp. | reverse complement strand
TTGATGACGAAATCGGGATGGCGGTTGTTGCCTTGTCCGTCCTTGAAGTGCGCCTGCGCTTCGTAGTGGTCTCCCCGCGCCAGGCCAGCCAATTGCAAGGTCCGCTCAAGTTGCACCTCACCCCAATTGCCAGTGGTTTTCTTATCCCCTTTCAGCGCGGTGGCCAAAGTATTGGCTTCGCTGCTGATTTTCATACCCGCCTCCAGCACACGCTTGATTTCCGAGCTTAGCGACACATTGCCCCGCAGCGTTTCGTCGTGCACTTGATTGACGCGCTTCTGAAAACCATCGATCTGATCCCTGAACGGCTTGAGCATGGCATCCAGCGAGCTTTGGCTGTTTTGCGCAAAGGTCTTGCCCTTTTCTTCCAATATCTGGTTAGCCAAGTTCTGAAACTCGGTTTTCAGCTGCTTCTTCGAGTCTTCGAAGGACACTTTCATTTCCAGGAAACTGGCCAGTTTTTCGTTGTGTATGGCTTGCAGTTCCGTCAATTCGTTATCCAACTGTGCTGCGCGCTGGGTGGATTTCTTCAGGTCGGCCCCCATGTCCGCAAGCTCCGCTTTCGCTTCGTCCAGACGCTCCCGCAAGTTCTGCTCGTTGGACTCGCTACGCGCCAGCTGGCGGTCAATATGATCCTTTTCGGCACGCTCCCGATTCAGGCTGCTGCGCGACACGAAGAAGGCAGCAATCGCCCCCAGCAATGCGCCAGCCACGACCAACAAAATGCGGGTCATTTCTGGGGTAATGTCATTCACAATTTCATCCTTCCGGTTTCCCAGGTTACAACATGATAAATTAATGCTGGTACCTTAAAGCAATTGCAACTGCCTTAAGATCTATTAAAGTTGGCTAACCAGCTTAAACGACTCTTTGGACTGCACCATGCGTAACATTTTCACAGGCTTGGCCTGCGCAGTAGCGTTAATGTCTTCTTCTGCAATTGCAGCCGAGACGACGGCCTGGCCACCTGCCAATAAGGCAGTACAAATCATAGTGCCCAGCCCTGGCGGCGGAGGCACCGGCGACACCATCGCCCGCCTGATTGCAGACCAATTAAGCAAAAAGCTGAACGGCAACTTCATTGTAGAGAATCACGCAGGCGCCAACGGCAATATTGGTGCTGGCCTTGCCGCCGAAGCCAGCAATGATGGTTCCAAGCTACTGTTCTCATGGGCAGGAACGCTGGCGGTCAGCCCCAGCCTGTACAAGAAGTTGCCATTTGACCCGCAAAACAGCTTTGATGCGATTGGGTTGATTGCCGAAGTACCCAACCTGCTGGTCGTGAATAATGATCTACCTGTTAACAACATGGCTGAATTCACCGATTACGTGAAAAAACATCCCGGCATCGTCAACTTCGGCTCCACCGGCAACGGCAGTTCCATGCATTTGGCAGGCGAACTGTATATGGGCGAAACTGCCACGAATATGGTGCACGTACCCTACAGTGCCCCCAGCCAGGCCACTACGAACCTCATGTCCGGCGAAATCCAATCCATGTTCCAGCTGATTCCCGGAATTGTGGGCCAGGTCAAAGCCGAGAAAGTACGAGCCCTGGGCGTAATGGCCAACAAGCGCTCCAGCACGTTGCCCGATGTACCGACCATGGCTGAACAAGGGTATCCGCAACTGCTGTCCTCGACGTGGTTTGCGCTTTTGGCGCCCAAGGGTACATCCACCGACATCATTAAGCGCACCAACACTGCCTTGAACGAAATCCTGCAAGATCCAGAAGTACGGCAAAGGCTGGCCAACATGGGCGCCGACACCCTGGGCGGCACGCCTCAAGACCTGGATACACTGCTGGCCTCGGAACTGAAAAAATGGCAAAAGGTGGTCACTGACGCCAATATCCATGTGCAATAAGCAACCCGACAGCACACTTACTTTCGGAGGCTGCCATGCCTGAAACAATCGGATGGGTAGGACTAGGAAAAATGGGCTTGCCCATGGCTCAACGCCTTTTGCAAAGCGGCCATACGCTGCATATCTGGGCTCGCAACCCTGAACAAACGCTCAGCCTGCGCAAACAGGGCGCCCGTATCGCGACCGACCTGGTCGAGCTTGCCCAACGCAGCCAAACCATCGTCACCATGCTGGGCGACACGCACGACGTGGAAAGTGTTTATCAAGGCCTGCAGCCAGGTATGCAACCGGGCACCACGTTCATCGACATGACTACTGCCGCACCGCACGCAGCCGCTGCCCTGACCGAACAGACCGCGGCAAAGGGCGCGCACTTCCTTGACGCGCCAGTCACTGGCGGCGTTGCAGGGGCCATCAACGGTACGCTCACCCACTTTGTGGGCGGCGAGGCGGAAGTACTGCAGCGCAGTTCGGCCCTGCTGGCGCAACTGGGGCAGCGGGCCGTCCATTGCGGCCCAGCGGGATCCGGCTATCGCATGAAGCTGGTCAACCAGACCATCATTGCCGGCATTTTCCTGGGTTTGGCGGAAGGCATGGCTCTGGCGCGCGCCAGTCATTTCGACATTGAGCTCCTGACCAATGCCCTGAACAAGGGCACGGCGTCAGGCATGCTATTCAACTCGTACGCGGAACGCATGATGCAGGGAGGCGGCGACATCACCTTTACCCTGGGCTTGCTGCGCAAAGACCTGCGTCTGGCCGAGGCTGAAGCCGAGCTTCAGCAAAAGCCGTCGCTATTCCTGAAGTTTGCCGTGCAATGCGTGAATACGGCATGCGAACGCTTTGGCGCGCATGCCGGGATTCAAATGCTTAGCCAGCTCGACAAGTGATATCACGCCAGCGGCTACGCCTGGCTGGCGCAACCCTGCCACATAGACCTATGCGCCAGGAAACACCGGCTCGCCAAGATTCAGCATAAGACGATTGGCCCACGCAAAAATAGACGTCGCATGCAACAGGTCCAGGATTTCGGCCTCGTTCATGCCAACGTTTTTCAAGGCCTGAATATCGTCTGGCCCGATCTGATCGGGCGCTTCGGTCAGGCGTATTGAAAACTGTACGATGGCTTGCTGGCGTTCAGTGGTGCCCGCCGTACGCGGGTCATCGAAGACCTGTGTGACGGTTTCGTTTTGTTTGGCCAGTTGCTCAAAACGCTGGGCATGCACCGAGGCGCAATATACGCAGCCGTTAATGCGTGACACCGTCAGCGCTCCTAGTTCGCGGTCGGCCCTGGCCAGGCCGCCTGGCGCGTACATGATGGCGTTATAAGCCTCGGAACGCTGCTTCAGGATTTCCGGCTGATGCGCCAGCAACAAATAGTAGTCAGACTCTTTGGCCTGTGGATGGCTCATTTCCAGCACAGCAATCTGTTCGGGCGTAGCCGTATCTACGTTGACGACATCCAGCCATGCTTTCCAGCCCAGCGTTTCGTTGGTAAAGCCGTGGCTTTTTATAACAGCGCTCATTACCGAGCCTCCAGTGCTTGCATGGCTTGCAGGCCGGCCGCAAGGCGGGTTTGATAAGACAGGAAAGCAATCAACTGCGCCAGCGTGACGATATCAGGCGTGGACACCCCTGCCGCTTGAAGCGCTTGCACAGCGGCCTGGTCACCTTCGACCGGCTTTTCGATCAGCTTGCCTGTAAAGGCCAACAAGGCTACCAAACGGTCTTGCTGCAGCTGGCCCAGATCACTGTTGCCAACGGCAGCCAGCGTGGCGGCATCGACACCGTTTTGCAAAGACGCTTCGCGATAATGCTCGCGCAAACCTGCCGCCTTGGAAAGCACACAAGCGTAATACGCGACCAATAGCCGCTCTTGAATCGTCAGATTGCCGGCGGCCGGATCGAAGAACAGCTCATAGCTGCCCTGTGTGGCCGTCGACACTTTTTCACGCGCATGGCGCGTGGCGTACAGCGCGCTGGCAGGCGTCAAGCCAACCACACGATCGATCAAATCAGTACCCGACAAGGGGCTCACATTGTCCATAGCATTCCTTCTTGCTGCAAAAAAATAAAAACCCGTCTGGCTTATTCGGCGACAGTCCATTCGTCGCCGAACACTTCAGGCTCATTGAAAGCCTGAAGTTCGGCATATTGCTCGTGGATGCTCTCACCATACAGCAAGCTCGCAATACCCTTGGACAAACGCGCAGCGCCATCGCTGATGGCCGGAATATCGCCCGACACCGTGCCATGGGTAAGTGTCGCAGGATAGCAAAAACAATGCACCCGCGACAGACCGGGCAATGAGCCAGGCAGCTTTTCCTGGAACTCGAAGCTCGGACCCAAGTCGGGCGAGTCGAACAGTTCCTGATCTTCGTCGCCTTGCGCTGGCTGATAACGGTCGCCCCAGACACGCAAGTGCTGCGCAATCGTGGCGTATTCCGGACGGCTGTGCCAATCGATCATGAAGCCGGTAGACAGCACCAGGAAATCGAGTTCGAAGGATTTATTAGGCGTCTCGACCCGCAATTGCTGCCCATCTTCTTGCACCCGCAGCACCGGCGCACCCAGGTGGAACCGCGCATTCGCATGCTGAGAGACACGCAATACGCTGGCGCGCGGCGGAGGCACCTGCTGCACATTGATGTAATGGCGTATGCGCCACTTCCAGTCATCGGGCAAATCGATATAGCCCTGGACAAAGCCCTGGTTGCCCGCGCCCTTGCTTTTATTTACGCGCGGAATATCCTTGCGCCGAATCAGCAGGTCAACGCTGGCCGCTGCATTTTCCAGTGCGGTCCCAGCGCTATCCATGGCCGAGGCGCCGGCGCCTACAACGCCCACCCGCAGCCCGCGCAAAGTAGAGTAATCCATCGTATCGGACGAGTGTGCCCAGCGATCGCGCGAAATGCCTTGCACAAAGCCAGGCACACTGGCCCCGCCCAGACCTGCCCGCCCTGTCGCCAGGACTACACGCCGCGCGTACACCGTCTGCTCGCCCGAAGGCACCTGCATCCGCAGTTCCACGTGACCAGGATGAGGAATGATTTGGGTAATGCAATGCTCGTTGCGGATATCGACTTTCATGACGCTGCGATACCAACGCAAATACTCCATCCATTGCAAACGCGGGATCTTGTCCAGTTCGTTCCAGGCAGTGGTTCCGAACTGGGCTTCAAACCAGGCACGAAACGTCAGTGCCGGAAAACCCAAGGCAGGCCCGGTAAGCTGTTTGGGCGAGCGCAAGGTTTCCATACGCGCAGTGGTAGCCCAGGGCCCTTCATACCCTTCGGGGGCGCTATCGTAGATTCTCGCGCCGATACCCAGGTTGCCCAGCGCAGTCGCAGCAGCCAAGCCTGCCATACCGCCCCCGATAATGGCAACATCCAGCAGCGGCCTATCGTTGACGGTGCCTGGAGGTACCCAGGCTTTGGCAGGCAAGTCCAACCAGGCAAGATCCTGTGCCAGACGTTGTTCCAATGCGGCCAGACCAGCCGGACCTGAACGGGATGTACTTGTCATAAAAACTCGGTGTCGCGTTTAAAGAATAGCTGATTCTAATACGAGACACACAATACAAGCGCCCCCTATGCCCCCCTCGGTTCCAAGGGAAGCTCATCGGGCTCGACCGAATCGATGATCTTGGGCAAACCACTGGAATCGCCCGGCACAAAATTGGGAATGCAAGCAACAGAGTAATCCCACATGGCATCGATAAACCACCGGCCTTCTTCGGACACAACACGATCGCGATGTGTCACGACACCGACCATAAACGGCACATTGGTATCAATAGGCCTATACACCACACCTTCCAGC
>DATJCP010000418.1:0-2273 GCA_035514715.1 Candidimonas sp. | reverse complement strand
GGTAACAGATGACCCGAATATCTTGGCAATGATAGTTTTGCATGGCATGAATGGCCCCATTGATGTCGCAGGCACAACTTACAACGGCGCCATGCCTGCTTTTGGCGACCAATTCAACGACGCAGAGTTAGCCGCAATACTCTCCTTCATCCGCCAGGAATGGGGAAATAGCAGTCCTGCTGTAGATACTATGGCGGTAGCGGCCGCACGCAAGGCCACGCTTGGCCGGGCTGAGCCGTGGAAAGGAGCTGAGGAGCTGTTGAAACAAGCTGCAGCCACCCCTGGCGCAAACAAGCCATGATGGCTTCAAGCGCTATACGCTCCTTGGTTGCTACCGCTGTCATCGTGCTTCTGGGACTTATAACATTCGCCGCCCTAACGTCGGGATTCAAGGCAGTGACTTCCGACGGAGTACGACGCGTACAACTGCAGCAGGAACCGCGCGCCCTGCCTGACCTTACCCTGGTGGACGAACGTGGCCAGACGTTATCTCTGGCGAACTACAGCGCGCCATCACCCCAAGTGACTTTTGTGACGTTGATTTATGTTCAGTGCCAATCGATTTGCCGCACCAGTGTCGCTGGTCAATCGTGGCTGCAACATGCCATCCAGGTCAAGGGCCTGCAAGACAAGGTGCGCCTACTGACGCTGAGTTTTGACCCAATCAACGATACGCCCGAAATTATGGCAAGCCATGCGCGGCGAATGAATGCGGATGCGGGTATATGGCGGTTTGCGACAGTACGCAACCCCGTCGATCTACCCACCTTGCTGAAAACATTCGACATCATTGTTCTACCGGACGGTTTGGGCGACTACTCACATAATGCCGCACTGTTTCTTGTCAACGAGGATGGTCGACTTTCCCGAGCTTACGATATCGACAGGCCTGATCTGGCATTGGCTGATTATCTAGCGCAAAGCCGGCAAAATAGTTAACGATGACAAGCATAAGGATGCTATCAAGCAACGCGATAATGCGGATGATGCAACCGTGGCTACCGGGAGTGTTTCTAGCGACGCTGGCACTGCTTCAGCCTTGGTTGGAACAATCGATGCTGCGACATATGGGTATTGAATTGCCTCTGCTTTTTATTCTAGGCTGGTTCGCGGCACGAATGGCCGGTCCGCGCCTTACCCATGCTTTTGCCCCATGGAACATGGCGGGGATACCCTCCCTGGTATTTTCAATGCTGGTGCTATCGGTCTGGATGATCCCGACAGCACTGGATTACGCAGTGCTTAATGGGCCGATAGCCATGTTGAAAGTCATCAGCCTGCTGCTTGCCGGTATCCTGACAGGGCTATCCTGGAAGGCGGCTGGCATTATTATTCAGGCGTTCTTTACATTGAACTGGTTCTGGATGACTTTTTTCATCGGCCTCCTGTACCGGGATATCCCACAACAGCTATGCAGTGTTTACCTGGTTGACGAACAGGCCAGCACCGGCTTGGCAATGATGGCATGGGCCGTAGTCGGCTTGGCCCTTTGGATACCCTCGGTGGTACAAGAAATTTGCCGCTGGGATCGTAAAGAATCCCAATAGCGCCCCCTTACTTACTTCGACTGATGATGCCGCCGATAAACATCAGCCCCCATCGCCTCGATCTGCTGCTCGATCAATACATCGAACGGCCTTAACATCGGACTGAAGTCCTGCTCTGGTTCAAGTACAGCCAAAGTGCGTTCTATGGCCTCTATCGTAGATACTGCGGCAGGCACACTGGTTTTGCGCAGCCGATATCTGGATGGTTCTCCCGCCTCCAGACTTAGGCGCGGCAAAGTATTCAATACGGGGTTCGCATACAAGATTTTGCGCGCCTTGCGCCATGTACCGTCGGGCACAATCAACAGCACAGACCCATCGACGGTACTACAGTCCAACGGCTGCGGCGCCTGTGCAAACTCGCCCGGAAACAGTAAAAAAGAAGATGCTGATGCCGACACTATTTCAGCCAATTGAGGGAAGTATTCTCCCACCAGTAGTTCGGCCCGCTCCAAACCCAGCACTGCCAGACGCCCGGTATTAAGCGCATGCTTTTGCTCGTCGGGGTGCTGCAAGATAAGAACCCGTGTGCGATTGGCCACAGTTGTGACATATGCGCATAGGCAGTGCGACTCGGGTCTTAGACAGCGGCCACAACGCAGTCGGGATGAGAGCTTTTGTTCAAGCATGACGATAATTAGTACGGTGAAGAAACAACACTTTCGTTTCAATATGCCACAAAAGCGTAACAGGAACCCACCTCCAAGCCTGCAATTATTTCAAGGC
>DATJCP010000417.1:0-2944 GCA_035514715.1 Candidimonas sp. | reverse complement strand
ACGATAAATGGCAGTTCCATCCTTATCTGGCGGACTCCTGGGAAAAGTCGGAGGGCGGCAAGGTATATACCTTCAAACTGAATAAAGCTGCAGTTTTTCATGACGACAAGCCGATTACATCTGAAGACGTGGCGTTTTCGGTGATGACGGTGAAAGAAAACCACCCCTTTGGCAAGTCGATGTATGCCAACCTTGAGGCGGTTGAAACGCCTGATCCGCATACGGTAGTAATAAAATTTTCACAGCCTAATCCTGCGCTGTTGCTGGAAGTATCAACTCCAGCTTTGCTGCCGATTCTGCCCAAGCATATTTATAGCGAAGGCCCGATTCGCTCTAATCCCTATAACAATAAGCCGATAGGCTCGGGGCCGTTCAAATTCGCGGATTACAAGCCAGGCCAGTACCTGACCATGGAGCGGTTTGATAAGTTTTTTAAAGGGCCTGCCTATCTTGATAAGATCACTCTGGTGATCATGAAAGACGGCAATGCTGCTACGCTTGCCTTGCAACGCGGCGATATCCAATACGCGCCGTACCCGCCATTGCGGATCGCCGATATTGAGCGGCTTGCCAAGAACCCAAAACTGGCAGTTTCGCATAAGGGCTATGAGGGTGCTGGTGCGCTAACTTGGCTTGAGTACAACCTGACTAAGGAAGGGCCGTTGCAAAATCTGAAGGTCAGGCAGGCGATTGCCTATCTGATTGAGCGGGATTTTATTACCCAGAAGCTGCACCAGGGCCAAACTGAACCGGCTTATAGTCCGATTCATCAAGCAAGTCCGTTCTTCGACAAGGATCTGAATCAATACGCCTTTAATCTGGAAAAAGCCAACAAGCTGCTGGACGAGGCGGGTTTCCCCCGTATAGATGGAAAGGCGCGCTTTTCCTTGACGTTGGACTATTTTCCAGGAGGCCCCGATACAACGAAAAATGTAGCGGAGTACTTGCGTCCTCAACTGGACAAAGCTGGCATCACTATTGAATTGCGGCCATCTCCCGACATGCCTACCTGGGCGCGTCGTATTTCCAACTACGATTACGATTTGAATCTGGATATTGTTTACAACTGGGGTGACCCGGTCATTGGTGTGGCGCGCACCTACATGAGCACCAACGTTCGCAAGGGCGTAGTCTGGGCTAACATGAGTGGGTACAAGAACCTTAAGGTTGATGAACTGTTGACGCAGGCAGCGATTGAAGATGACCCTGTAAAGCGTACCGCCTTGTATCAAGAGTTCCAGAAAATCGTGAATGGAGAACTGCCGGTGACATGGTTAGCCACATATCCATCGAACACGATTCACGCCAAGCAGCTATTGAATACGCCTGAAGGCATATGGGGTGCATTCGCACCCTTCGACGACATCGCCTGGTCCAAATAGTGCGTAATGCCGGACTGGCCCCGTTTGGGGCGCAGTCCGGCAATCTCATGGACTGAGCTTATCCCGAGTTTCGCAACCCCGCCGCAATGCCGTTGATGGTCATATGGATGGCGCGCTGCGTACGGCTTTCACCTTCCTCACCATGGCCGGGCTTCTGGTGTGCCGAACGATGGCGTTGCAGCAGCTCGACCTGCAGGTGATTAAGCGGGTCGATATAGGCGAAGCGTTCGCTGAGCGCGGCTTTCAGCAGTTCGTCCTGGGCCAGCAGTTCGTGCTGGGTAATGCGCTTGAACATATCCAGCGTCAAGGCGAACTCTTGTTCGATACGGCTGAATACGTGGGCGCGCAGCTTTTTGTCAGGCACCAGGCTGGCGTAGCGCCGCGCGATATCCAGGTCGGTTTTGGCCAGGACCTGTTCCATATTGGATAGCAGCGTTCTGAAGAATGGCCAGATGCGCGCCATTTCCTGAAGCTGCGCCAAGCGCTTTGCTGGGCTGCTTGGGCTGTTTTCGCATCCTTGCTCGATATAAGACTGCAATGCGGTGCCCATGCCATACCAGCCTGTAAGCATCACGCGGCATTGGGCCCAAGAAAAGCCCCAAGGGATGGCGCGCAGATCTTCGATTTTCTGGCTGGCTTTGCGAGCGGCCGGGCGTGAACCAATGTTCAGGCCGGCAATTTCCAATATAGGTGTGGAAGCAAAGAAATAAGCGTTGAAGCCAGGCGTTTCGTAAACCAGCGCCCGGTAGCTTTGCTGTGCGAGACGAGACATGAATTCCAGCGCGGCGCCAAACTGCGCCATATTGTCGTCTTCGGTCTGGGCCGCTGAGGAGTTGGGCGTCAGGCTGGCTTCCAGGGTTGCCGCCACAAAGTTTTCCAGGTGCCAGCGTCCGACTTCCGCGTCTTTGTATTTGCTTTGTATGACTTCGCCTTGTTCCGTCAGGCGTATTTGGCCGTTGACGGTGCCCGGCGGCTGCGCCAGGATGGCGTCGAAACTGGAGCCGCCGCCACGGCCTACCGAGCCGCCGCGACCATGGAAAAGGCGCAGGCGGATTTTGCGTTTCTTGAAAACCTCAACTAATTGACGTTCGGCGCGGTATAGCGCCCAGTTCGATGTCAGGTATCCGCCGTCTTTGTTGCTGTCGGAATAGCCCAGCATGACTTCTTGTATGCCGTCTTGTTCGTGGTGGACTCGGGCGGCTACTTCCGGCAAGTCCAGCCAGTTGGCCATGATATCTGGGCCGCGCATCAAGTCGGGTATGGTTTCGAACAACGGCACAACCATCAGTCCGGCATATTGCTTGTGAACGCCGTCGCGGGAGGCAGGGGATATCAGGCCGGTTTCCTGCTGCAGCACCAGGACTTCCAGCAAATCGCTAAGGGTTTCCGTATGCGAGACCACGGCTTGCTTGATGGCTTTTTCACCATATTTTTTACGGCATGCCGCGGCGGTGCGCAGGATGGCCAGTTCTTTTTCGGTTTCGGCGCTGTAGGTGATCCAGGGCGATACCAGGGGGCGTACCTGTTTCCACTCTTGGCGTAGCAGGGTGATGCGGTCCTCT
>DATJCP010000416.1:0-13125 GCA_035514715.1 Candidimonas sp. | reverse complement strand
CGTTTTAAGTCCCAGGCAGTAGGCATTACCAAAACCGGCTAAAATTAGCGGGTTTTGGTGCTTTGCCGCGCCTCCCCCGTTCCCGCACGGCGGGGCGGCTGCAAGCGGGTTTTTTCTTTGACAAAACTTTCTTGGGATTTTGTCGTGCCTATTTATGCTTACAAATGCAGCGACTGCGGACATGCGCAGGACGTCTTGCAGAAAATGTCCGATCCGCTACTTACGGTTTGTCCGGAATGCGGTCACAGTACTTATACAAAGCAGGTTACCGCTGCGGGCTTTCAATTGAAGGGCTCGGGCTGGTATGTAACCGACTTTCGCAATAATGGCGGAGCGCCTGCGGGCAGTGCCGGCTCGTCCACGTCGTCAGGCAGCACTAGCAGCAGCGCGTCTTCCAGCAGCACGGCCAGTGCTGCGCCAGCTAGCGCGCCAGCGGCCCCTTCGACTCCTTCTTCCTGACCGGTCAAGTCCAAGACTGAATGCGTTTTTTTAAACGATACTTTATTACCGGGTTGCTGATCTGGATTCCCCTGGTCATTACGATCTGGGTAATCGCGCTGTTGATCGGTACGCTTGAAAGCTTCGTGCCGGCATTTTTGTCGTCGCAGTCTTTGTTCGGCTATCGTATCCCTGGTTTTCAGGTCGTGTTGGTGCTCGCGGTGGTGTTGTTGACCGGGCTGCTGGGCGCCAACTTTATCGGCCGGGCTCTGGTGGATCGCTGGGAGCAGCTGTTAGGGCGCATTCCGTTGGTGCGCTCGATTTATAATTCGGTCAAGCAAGTCAGCGACACGGTGTTGTCGTCAACCGGCCAGGCGTTTCGCGAAGCGGTGCTGGTGCAGTATCCGCGGCAGGGGTCCTGGACCATCGCATTTCTTACTGGGGTCCCCAGCGGTGAAGTCGCCAACAAACTTGGCGGCGACTATGTCAGCGTTTATGTGCCGACCACACCCAACCCGACTTCCGGTTTCTTTTTGATGATGCCGCGCCAAGATGTACATATGCTCGACATGAGCGTGGATGCGGCGCTTAAATATATTGTTTCCATGGGCGTTGTGGCGCCTGTTTCCGTCAAGGCTGCCGATGGCGGTCATGAAGCGGCGTCGGCTGTTGACGTCGCTCGCACTATCGACGCTGTCGAGCAAGCGCGCGAGCCTGGCAAGAAACAGCCTTGATGCCTAATTTCAGAATTTTCTATACGGAGTAATCCTTGATGCGTACTTGCTACACCGGCGAGGTTAATAAAGACCACCTGAACCAGACAGTGACTTTATTTGGCTGGGTTCATCGTCGCCGCGACCATGGTGGCGTGATTTTTATCGATTTGCGCGATCGTGCCGGTCTGGCGCAAATCGTGGTGGATCCCGATAACGTCGAAGCATTCAATACCGCCGAACGCATCCGCAACGAATTCTGCGTACGGATTACTGGCCTGGTGCGCTTGCGCCCTGAAGGCACCAGCAATTCGGAGCTGGCTTCCGGCGAGATCGAAATCCTGTGCCGTGAAATCGAAATCCTGAACGCATCGGTCACGCCGCCATTCCAGCTTGATGACGACAACCTGTCGGAAACCACCCGCTTGACGCACCGCGTGCTCGATTTGCGCCGCCCGCAAATGCAGCGCAACCTGATGCTGCGCTACCGCGTGTCGATCGAAGTTCGCAAGTACCTGGATAACCTGGGCTTTATCGATATTGAAACGCCCATGCTCACCAAGAGCACGCCTGAAGGCGCGCGCGATTACCTGGTGCCTTCGCGGGTCAATGCCGGCGAATTTTTCGCTTTGCCCCAGTCGCCCCAGTTGTTCAAGCAAATGTTGATGGTGGCAGGTTTTGACCGCTACTACCAAATTACCAAGTGCTTCCGCGACGAAGATCTGCGCGCCGATCGCCAGCCTGAATTTACCCAGATCGATTGCGAAACATCGTTCCTGAACGAAGAGCAGATCCGCGAAATTTTTGAAGGCATGATGCGTCACGTGTTTGCCAGCGTGCAAAAAGTGGATCTGCCTGCCACTTTCCCGACAATGACCTGGACGGACGCCATGCGCCGTTTTGGTTCCGACAAGCCAGACCTGCGCGTCAAGCTTGAATTTGTCGACGTCGACGACCTGATGCGCGACGTGGATTTCAAGGTGTTTTCCGCTCCCGCCAACGATCCGGCCAGCCGGGTGGTTGCCTTGCGCGTACCCGGCGGGGCCAGCATGCCACGCAGCGAAATCGACGCCTACACAAAGTTCGTCGCCATTTACGGCGCCAAGGGTCTGGCCTACATCAAGGTTAACGACGCAGCGGCAGTTCCCGAAGGGCTGCAGTCGCCCATCGTCAAGAACATCAATGTCGATGCGCTGAAGCAGCTTATCGAGCGCACTGGCGCGCAAAGCGGCGACCTGATCTTCTTTGGGGCTGACAAGACCAAGGTCGTCAACGACGCCATTGGCGCCTTGCGCGTCAAGATCGGCCATAGCGAATTCGGCAAGACTAGCGGTTTGTTCGAAGCCGGCTGGAAGCCATTGTGGGTGGTCGACTTCCCCATGTTCGAATACGACGAAGAGGAAGGCCGCTACTTTGCTGCCCACCATCCCTTTACCAGCCCCAAGGACGGCCACGAGGATTACCTCGAAACAGATCCAGGCAAGGCCTTTGCCAAGGCGTATGATATCGTCTTGAACGGCTGGGAAATCGGCGGCGGGTCGGTACGTATTCATCGCGCCGATGTGCAAAGCAAGGTATTCCGTGCATTGAATATCGGCGCTGAAGAAGCCGATGAAAAATTCGGCTTCCTGCTCGACGCCTTGCAGTACGGCGCGCCTCCGCATGGCGGCGTAGCGTTCGGCCTGGATCGCCTGGTTACCATGATGGCTGGCGCCGAGTCCATACGCGATGTCATCGCTTTTCCCAAGACTCAGCGCGCCCAGTGCTTGCTGACGCAAGCGCCGTCGCCGGTCGATGAAAAGCAATTGCGCGAATTGCACATTCGTTTGCGCAACACCGAGGTAAAGCCAGCGCAGTAAAAGGGGAGTGCAGTGTCGGTAATCCGGGTTGTAAGCTACAACATTCATAAGGGCCGGTCCGCAACGGGCAGCCGCGAATCGTTGGCAGACTTGCGGCTCGGTTTATACAACCTGCGCCCCGACCTGGTGTTTCTGCAAGAAGTCCAGGGCCGCAATCAACAGCATGGCAGCCTGGACGCTCAGCATGAGTCGCTGGGCGCTGTTTTGCACATGCATACCGCCTACGGCTGTAATGTGGTCCACGACCACACAGATCACGGGAATGCACTGTTATCGCGCTTTCCCATCTTGAGCCACGAGAATCAGGATATCTCCGACCACAAAATGGAGCAGCGGGGCTTGCTGCATGCTGTGGTCGACGTCAACGGTACGCCGGTGCATTGTTTGGTTGTCCACCTGGGGTTGTTTGCGGGTGGCCGTTCCCGTCAGGTTGCTGCGCTGCTCGAGCGCATCAAGCGCCTGGTGCCAGACGACGAGCCCTTGCTGGTCGCGGGCGATTTCAATGACTGGAACAATCGCCTGGCACCTTTGTTTGTAAAGCAGCTGGGCTTGTACGAGGTGTTTGCCATCGCTCCCCAGGATGATAAGGTTGGCAAGCTGCGTTCTTCGGTTGCACGTTTTCGCAACAGCTTGTTGCCTTTCCCCAAACCCCTGCCTTTGGCGCAGAAGGTACATGAGCTTGGCATCAATGGCGCCGCGCGCCTGACACCGCCTCCACGCACGTTCCCCTCCGCTTTTCCGTGGCTGCGTCTGGACCGTATTTACCAGCGCGGGTTTGCCGTGCGCAAGGCGCAGGTGCTGCATGGGTCGCCCTGGAAGCAGCTTTCCGACCATGCCCCGCTGATTGCCGAGCTTGAGCTGCCGTGAGTGCGCATAGCAATTTGCCCGACAGCAATCCCATGGGTTACACGCTAGCTGAAGTGGATCGCCAGTACAACGCGCGAGCCTCGGTGCCGGATTGCCTGCCTTTCCTGAAGGAATATGCCGATTACAGCGTACTGGCGCGCCAGCAGGTGGAAGGCGAGTTGTCTGTATCCTATGGCAAGCATCCAGACGAAACACTAGACATTTTTCCTGCCCAAGCTGCCGGCGCTCCGGTGTACCTGTTCATACATGGTGGGTACTGGAAGGCTCTTTCCAAGGACGATTCGTCATTCATGGCGCCGGCTTTCCATGCTGCCGGCGCTACTGTTGTCGCCGTGAACTATTCACTGGCGCCAGGCGCCGCTCTGCAGACCATCGTCGATCAATGCCGTGCCGCCTTGGCGTGGGTCTATCGGAATATCCATCGCTACAACGGCGACGCCGCGCGCATCCATATCAGCGGGAGCTCTGCCGGAGGGCATTTGGTGGGCATGCTGCTGGCCCGGGGCTGGCATGACGGCTACGACCTTCCTGAAAATGTCGTGCAGAGCGCCAGCCCTATCAGTGGCCTATTCGACTTGAGACCGTTGGTGTCTACGCATATCAATGAGTGGGCCAAGCTGGATAGTGCTTCTGCCGTTGCTTTGAGCCCGCAATTCCTTTTGCCCAAGCAAGCTTGCCCCATTGTGGCAGCCTGGGGGCAGTTCGAAACCGACGAATTCAAGCGCCAAAGCCGCACTTACGCCAAGGCTTGGCAAGAGCGGGGTTTCGTTGCGCAGGAAATGGAAGTGCCGGGTGTGAATCATTTCAATATTCTTATGGATTTGCGTGACCCGGCTTCAGCATTGACCCGGGCTATTTTCGGGCTGATGGGCTTGTCGTCAGGCTCTGCTTAGGCAAGGAGCGTATGCATGGCGGGTAGCGCGCTGCGCCTGCAATGGCGTGAAGGCAATCGGATCGACCTTTTGCAGAATGGCCAGGCCTTTTTCCCGGCGCTTTGTGCTGCTATTGCGGCGGCCGCACATCAGATCCATCTGGAGACCTATATATTCAACCTGGATCAGGCGGGTTTGTCGGTGCTGGAGCACTTGCGACAAGCTTGCAATCGAGGGGTGAAGGTGCGCGTGGTTATCGATGGCTACGGCAGTCATGAGCATGCACGCGAAATTACCGCCAGACTAGCCCAGATGGGGGCGCAGCACCGCATATATCGCCCCGAACCCACAGGTTTTCGGCACGTCAAATTCGACTTTCGGCGATTGCGCCGCCTGCACCGTAAAGTCTGCGTCATCGACGAAAGCATTGCGTTTGTGGGCGGTATCAATATTCTCGATGACTTTGTGGATGTGCCGAACGACGGGCAGGGCCTGCGTCCGCGGTTCGATTTTGCCGTACGCCTGCAAGGCCCTATCGTCGACGACGTGGCGCGGGCGCAGCGGTCGCTGTGGCTGCGTATGGCCTGGCGGCGGCGCGATGACTGGGCTGCTTTTTACCGCCGGCTGAAAAGCTGGGCGCAATGGCGTGGCGCCCGCCGAAAGGCGGTTACGCAAGCGTTCAACCCGGGGCGGCGGGCTGTCTTGCTGTTGCGCGATAATGTTCGCTTTCGCCAAACGATCGAAGATGTCTATCTGGCCAGTTTGGCGGATGCCCGGCACGATATCCTGATCGCCAATGCTTACTTTTTTCCTGGGCGGCGCTTGCGCAAGGCCTTAGAGAGCGCCGCTCATCGTGGTGTGCGCGTAAGGCTGCTGCTGCAGGGGCGCTCCGAATATCCGCTGCAATATAGGGCTTCTCGATATATGTATTGCAAGCTGCTGGACGACGGCATTGAAATCTACGAATACATGGCCAGCTATCTGCATGCCAAAGTGGCTGTCATCGATAATTGCGCCACGGTGGGATCGTCCAACCTAGACCCGTTCAGCCTGTTGCTAGCGCGGGAGGCCAATGTCTACGTGCAGGACTCCGGTTTTGCCGACGAATTGAAAGCTGCGCTTGAAGCGGAAATGCAAAACGATGCGAAACGCGTCACCGAAGAAGACCTGCAGCGGCGCGGTGTTATCGGGCGTTGGATCGACGCTTGCGCCTATCTGATGCTGCGAGTCGGGGTGGCTCTGACCGGAAAATCGTCGGAATACTGATTTTTCGTTGCGAAAATGCATCGCCTTTACCGGCGTTGTCGTAAGGCGCACAAGAAACCCCTGTTTTCGTAAATCCCGTACTAGAATTAAGGTCAATCTGCGCAATACGTATACGGGCGTGTACCTATTCAAAGCCGTGGATTTTCACTAGAAAGAATTATCACCATGTGTCAGCTGTTGGGCATGAATTGCGCCACGCCTACCGATATCACTTTTTCTTTCACGGGATTCGCGGCGCGCGGCGGACACACCGATCATCATGCCGATGGCTTTGGCGTGGCCTTCTTTGAGAGCAAGGCCTGCCGCGTCTTCATCGATAACCAGCCGTCGTGCAAGTCGCCAGTTGCCGAGCTGATCAAGAACTATCCCATCAAATCCAAGAACGTCATTGCCCATATCCGCAAGGCAACGCAAGGTACGACAGCGCTGGAAAACTGCCATCCCTTCATGAGGGAGTTGTGGGGACGGCACTGGATTTTTGCCCATAACGGCGACTTGCTGGATTATCGGCCGGCGCTTAATGGGCAGTACCAGGCAGTGGGCGAGACAGATAGCGAGACCGCGTTTTGCCACATTATGCAGGGCTTGCGCCAGCGTTTCGGCAATATCGAACCGCCTACCCCAGACCTTTTTCAGGCCATTGAAGAGCTGACGCACGAAATCACTGTGCACGGCGTATTCAACTTCCTGCTGTCCAATGGGCGTTCACAGTTTGCGCACTGTTCGACCAATCTGCATTACATCGTGCGGGAGTGGCCCTTTAATAAGGCGCACTTGATCGATGCCGATATGACCGTGGATTTTTCGCAAACCAATCGCCAGGGTGATTGCGTATCGGTCATCGCCACCAAGCCCTTGACCGACAACGAGGTCTGGACCCGGTTCGAGGCAGGGCAGTTGCTTATGTTCGAGCAGGGCTGCCTGTCGATGCGGACGATGGTGCCGATTCCCGAGTCGGTGCAAAAGAAGAACGCGGAAAGCTTGGCTTGCGTGTAATGCAAGCCGGCACCATCCTGTTTCTTATCCCTCGGCAGTAACGGCCTGGGTATCGACGACGTTTGCGCAAGCGGGCCGTAGCCTAGCTATGACGTCGTCCGTACCCAGTACATCGCCGAAGAAAAGCATCCAGTTGATCAACGAGTTGTTATGCTCGTCCGGCGTAACGGCCGATAACGCGTCATCCACCATTACCGTGGCATAGTCCATCATCATGGCGTCACGGGCCGTGGATTCGCAGCAGACATTGGTGACTGTTCCGCCTATCAGCACCGTGGTTACGCCGCTTGCCTGCAGGGCTTCATGCAAGGATGATGACCCTGGCGCCAAGGCGCTGTAGCAGCGCTTGACGACGCGCTGATCCGTCGGGTCGACATCAAGCTCCGGCGGGAAAGCGTAGCCCTGGTGGTTGGCGCTCAGCTCAAGCAGGCGCCGGGCGCTGCGCTCGGGTGTCAGCATATGGCGATGATGGTGCGACCAGAATGTGTCGGCGCCATCAGAGCATGTCTGCACCCAGATCACATGGCCGCCTGCCTGGCGCAAAGCTGAGGCCAGTTTGTTGACGGCGGGAAAGGTTGCCCGTGAGGGCGCGCATTCGCCCTGGAAGCCTGGCTGGGTATAGTAGTTTTGCAAGTCTATGATGACGAACGCGGTTTTGCTGGCGTCGAACTCGGGGTAGGGGTGCAACCGTCCTTGACGCGCCACAACGCGATCAACGACCCACTGAGGGAAATCCATGCTTCTGTTTCCTTAAGAATATCGACGCGAGGTGGCTGCCTCGAGGCGGGCGATGACCAGATACATCAGGCCGGAAATCATGGCCAGGACAACGATGGCTGTCATGACGATATTCAGCTTGAAGACTTGGCTGCCATTGATGATCAGAAAGCCCAAGCCTTCGCTGGATGACTGGAACTCGCCTACGATCACCCCGACCAATGCCAGCCCGATGTTCATTTTCAAGGCGGCCAGCAGCGTTGGGACGCTGCCCGGCAGAACAACCATGGTCAAAACCTGGGCGCGTGTGGCGCCCAGGGTAAGCGCCAGTTTGATCTTGTTGGGATCAATGCCGCGGAACCCTTCGTAGGCAACCATGATGGTGATGAATACGGAGATGGCCACGGCCATGCCATAAACAGAATATTCCGAGCCCAGCCATATATAAAAAATAGGCACAAAGGCAATTTTTGGCATGGCATTGCCGATAACCAGGAACGGGTCGAGCACTTTGTAGAAAAAATCCGACCACCATAATGCGGCGGCCAGTGCTATGCCAGCCACCATGCTGATGGCAAAGCCGATAAGGGTCGCCTTGAACGTAGCCCAGGTATGCCAAAGCAGGTCGCCGTTCTGAAGCAGGTCCAGAAAGGTAGGCCATATCGCGCTGGGATAGCTGGTGAGCATGGGGTTGACGATATGCGTCTTGGCCATGAATTCCCATATGGCCAGGAATGCGACCAGCAGCAACACGCGGCTGGACATGATCATGGTTTGCCTGCGGCTTTCGCGCTTCAGGTAGGCGGCATAAGCCGGACTGGGGGTATCGGGCGAGGCGCTAGGCCTGGCGGCTTTGTTCATTGTTGTGACTGTTGGATTGAGTGCCATGGTGGATTCCTGGGTTAGCCTTCGACGTGTACATCAAGCTCATCCCAGAGGGTGCTGAAATACGTGTTGAACTCGGGGAGGGATCGGGCTTCGAATGGTGTAGGGCGTCCGCTGGCGTGGCTGGGGAATTGCATCAGGTGTTGCGACTTGATGCGGCCCGGCCGTCGCGAGAGCACGATCACCCGGTCTGTCATGGCAATGGCTTCGCCAATATCGTGGGTAACCAATATCACGGACTTTCCTTCGCTGCGCAGCACGTCGACGACCTCGTCGGCGATGGCCAGGCGGGTTTGCGAGTCCAGGGCTGAAAAAGGTTCGTCAAGCAGGACGACATCGGGGTTGGTCGCCAAGGTTCTGGCCAGTGCGACGCGTTGGCGCATGCCGCCTGAAAGAGCCCTTGGGTAGTGGTTCAGAAAATTGCCCATGCCGCACTTTTCCAGCAAGTGGATGGCGCGTTCCCGGGCTTCCTTCATGTTTCTTTTCTGGATTTCAGCGCCCAGCAAAGCATTATCCAGAATGGTGCGCCATTCGTATAAGTAGTCTTGCTGCAGCATGTAGCCGATGCGCTGGGATGGGGCGGTGACGGGTTTTCCGCCTACTCTGACAACGCCGCCCGAAGGTTCCAGAATGCCGGCGATGATGGATAGCAAGGTGCTTTTTCCGCAGCCCGACTGGCCAATAATGCTGACAAACTCGCCGGCTTCGATATTAAGCGAGATACCAGCCAGCGCTTGGGTTTCCCCTTGCTTCGTGAAGTAGCGCAGCGATACGTCGTCGATCTCGATATGGGCTGCATTTGTTGCAGCGTGCGCGGAGCGCAACGCAGGCTCCATGGCGTTATTCAATATCATTATTTAGCCTCGCGTGCGAAAGCAGTATCAACGATCAGGTCATACTTGACGCGTTTATCCTTTTCAAGCAGTCCGCTGGCGATCAGCATATCTTGAAGCTTTTCCATTGCGGCTTCTTCAACTGCTGGAGTTTTCTTCCATAGGTCGTATTCGCGATAACGATTGATGGTGGTTACCAGTTCGGCTTCGGAAATGCCGGGAAAGTACGTGCTGATATGCTGGGCCAGCGCGGCAGGAGGCGCGTCTTGTACATATTTTTGCGCCTTGAATATGGCGTTGGTCCAAGCTTGCGCTACTTTCGGGTTTTTCTTCAGGTAGGCATCTGTCGCGGTAAATGATGTGAAGTCGACTGGTCCGACTTCGCGGCCTATCGATGCAACTACCTGCCCTTGGCCGCTTTTTTCCAAGTTGCTGGCTTCAGGCTCAAGGAAGATGGCGTAGTCAGCCTGACCGGACATCCAGGCGCCGGCGCGTGCCGCGGGGCCAATATTGCTGATCAACTTAACGTCGCCCTTGGGGTTCAGCTGATGCTTTCTTAAGGCGCTTTCCAGGAAAACATCCGGATTGGAGCCTGGCCGGAAAGACATGATGCTTTTGCCCTTGAGCATATCCCAGTTGAACTCTTTTACTGGTTTGCGAGATAGCAGCAAAAAGCCATCGGTGGCGGTAAGACCGGCAAATACTTTGGGTTTGACGGGTGACTCGCTATTGGCGACGTATATGGATGCTTCTGGGCCTATCAGTACAATATCTGCACTACCCGAGAGCAATGCGGCCATTCCCTTGTCTGTGCCCTGCGATGTTTTCATGGTGACATCAAGCCCGGCTTCCTTGAAATACCCTTGATTCAGCGCGACGTACATAGGCATGTAAAGCACAGAGCGAACCACTTCTTCGTAACGCACCTTGGTAGGTGTTTCTGCTGCATTGGCATAGGTTGTGGACAGGGCTGGCAATAGCGCTGCGGATGCAATAAGCAACTTGCGGGTGATAGCTAGGGGTAGGGATAGGCCGGGCATGTCTTGCTCCTTGTATGGTCTTGTGCGTAGATTTGGCACAGATCCTTTGTTGTATACAATATTCTAATTTTGATTTGGATCAAAAATAGCACGAATATTGGCTCGTAAAAACCAGGGGTTATCCCTAGACTGCTTGGGTGGAGAAAAGGGCTTAAACAGCAGAAAGCCCCACCACTGTATTAGTCAGTTGGCGGAGCAAAAAGCAAACAACGCGGGTGATTACAGGCGCTGAGGCCTTGCCGGTTCAGGAGTTGGGGCGGGCTTCGGTATAGGCTTTGGCGGCGTTATGAACGTGCTGGGTAGCCAGCAGACCGGCAAGGTCCGCATTGCCGGCAATAACGGCATTAAGGATTTGCGCGTGTTCTTCCCAGTTTTGTTTCGCCCTGCGCATGTTGCTGGGCGCAAACAATAGGGCGGTACGGTCACGCAGTGATCGCATCAGTTCGGTCAGGACGACATTGCCCGCAATAATGGCAAGCGTTTCATGGAACTGTGAATTCAGGTGGCGGAACTTTTCTATACTTTCTTTGTTGATGGCGTCCACGCCTTCGTCCAGTATGCCTTGCAGACGTTCTATCGTTTTTTTGTCGCGCCGTTGAGCGGCCAGCTTGGCGTTTAGCCCTTCAAGGGCTGCGCGGACTTCGACCATGTCGTAGGCGATGTCATCGGACAAGATAGCCACGGAAGCGCCGCGCCGCGGTTCTATCGTAACCAGGCCTTCGGCGGCAAGCGCACGCAGTGCCTCGCGCACAGGAATGCGGGAGACGGCCATTTCAGTTGATAGCTTGCCTTCGACCAGGCGATCGCCAGGACGGAATTCGCCGCTGAGTATGCGTTCGCGCAGTTTGTCGCGAATGACTGCAAACAAAGGGGAGTGTTGATTCCCGATTTTTTGCGCGGCAACATCGCCAGGAGCGAGGCCAGGTTCAACGGTAGTGGATGACGGTTTCATGATGCCGAGCGCAAAGTTGAACGTAACAGTCTCCATTATAAATGATCCTTATATCCGTTATTTAGCGCCTTTAGGCATCTGACTATATTGTTTTTACGACTAGGCCCACTGCGCTGAGCGCACAAAATACAAGTAATACCCGTCGTATGCTGGCCGGACTGACTCTTTGCCTGATGCGTCCTGAAAGTGAAAAGCCAAGCAGCATGAATGGCGCCAGCGTTACGCTAAGCAGAAACTCATGCCAGCCGTAGTAGCCGCTAACCGATAGTACGAACAGGGAAAATATCGATCCGCAAAACAGCACAACCCCTATGGTTGCGCGCAAGCTGGGCGGGGAACTGTGTTGCAAGGCTATGGCCAGCGGAGGTGCGCCAACCGAAGTGAGCGTGCCCATGATACCCGAGACCAGACCGGCTACGCTTACATTGGTGCGCGTTGTGGCAATACGCAAACCCGCCGCACTTAGCGCAACGGCTGCCAGGATAAGGACGGCGAACAGAATGTTCAAAGGTTTCTGAGCCAGGTGCGCCATGGCGAACACAGCAATGATGGTACCTACGGCACGCCCGATAAGTGCAGAGCCCACAGATGGCCAAACAATAGCGCGGTGTTCGCGCAACGCAGTCAACAGCGTGACGAAGCCGCCGAGCGTAAGCAGGGGCCCCGGCACCAGATCGGGGCAGAATATGGCTGCAACTGGCGCCGCGAACATAGTGAAGCCTACCCCACCTACGCCTTGCATGAATGCGGAGCCACCAATAAGCAGCGCCATCAGGCCATATAGCAACGGGTCAGAAAAAGGAAGCAGATCAGTTATAAGCATGGGCTGACGTCAATGGCTGAACATGGGTTTATGTAACTTGGCAGGAGTTCTCAGTAACTAAGGGAAAACCATCTTGTTCTGTTTTTGCTTGTTGGAAGATAATATACAGTATACAGTTTGTTTTTGTATCGACAATGTCAATTATCTAATGCCGCTTAAGAGAGAGGCCCAATGCCGTCAGATGCCGTCTTGAATATATCCCACTGGATATACTTGTTAAGCGTAGTGGTCATTATTGTGACCATGATTTTCCGCGCTAATGTGGTGGTGCCGTCGGTGATTGGCACCTTTTTAGTGGTTACCGCGATTACGGGCAGTCCGATCAGTGGGTTTATCGGTATCTTTTCGGCCAGTTTCGTTGCGGCCAAAGAGCTGTTCAACATATTTCTGGTCATCACGTTCATGACGGCGCTGCTGAATGCGTTAAAGGTGATCCAGGCTGATGTCCGTATGGTTGAGCCCTTTCGCAAGGTTATGGTTGGGGGGCCTATCTCCTTTCTTGTGATAGCGCTGTCCACTTATGCCATATCGCTGTTCTTCTGGCCTACGCCGGCGGTGCCGCTGGTTTCAGCGATATTGCTGCCCGCAGCCATTGCCGCCGGCCTGCCTCCGTTGACGGGTGCGATGGTTATCGCGATAGCGGGCCAGGGCATGGCCTTGTCTTCCGACTATGTCATTGGGGTTGCGCCAGGCATCAGCGCCAAAGCTGCGGGTGCGGCGGTTAGTGTTGCGGCTGTCGCAGATCGTGCATTGGTGCTTTCACTGATCACCGGCTTCGTGGCGCTAACCATTACTTATATAGTCATGCGCAAGGGGTTCAAGAAACCCGATCCAGCCTTGCTGGATGCCTGGCAAGCCCGAGCT
>DATJCP010000415.1:0-2319 GCA_035514715.1 Candidimonas sp. | reverse complement strand
CGAGGGCATGAGGATTACGTTCTTGCCTATGTAAGCGCCTTTGCGGGCCATGGCGGGGGGAACTACCCGGAAACCGCCATCGGCAAAGGCTTGGGCATCGTAGTTTGCGAATTTGCTTGGCACCTTGTCGTAGAACTGCAGGGCGCCTTGCCCCATGACGGCGTTGTTTTCCAGGCGAAATGACAGCAGCACGGCTTTCTTGATCCACTCATGCACTACCCAGTTACCATCGGTTTTTTCGGCAACACGCAGTTTGCCTGTGTCCAGGGCTGCCAGCGTGGCGTTTACCGCCTCGCGCACCCCGGAGTGCCCCGAGGCGGGTGAGAGTTCGGCACGGTCTTCCCATGCCTGTTCTATGGTGCGTTGCAGATCTATAGTCATAGGCGTTTTACTTCTTTATCGGTTGCTGGGTTGGTCGGTAATGCTTAAGTATGTGTACGTAGAAAGCCGGCTATGCGTTCGGCGGCTTCAATACATTGCTGTTTGGGCGCAACCAGGGCAAGGCGGATACGTCCGGCCCCGGGGTTGATGCCATGCGCCTCGCGCGCCAGATAGCTGCCGGGCAGGGCCGTTACGCCGGTGGCGCCATACAGGTCCCGTACAAAGTCGGTATCAGCATAAGGCGTTTGCGCCCATAGGTAAAATGCGGCGTCGGGCCAGTCGGTGTGCAGCACAGGGTCCAGTATGGGTAAGACGGCTTCGAATTTCTCGCGATAAAGCCGGCGGTTTTCCACGACATGGACTTCGTCGTTCCAGGCGGCGACGCTGGCTTGCGATACGACTGGGCTGATGGCGCTGCCGTGATAGGTGCGATACAGCAGGAACTGGCTGATCAATTGTGCATCGCCGGCGACGAAACCAGAGCGCAAGCCGGGAACGTTGGAGCGCTTGGACAGACTGGAAAAGCAAACCAGGTTGCGATAGTCGTCGCGGCCCAGCAGCTTGGCCGCCTGCATGCTACCCAGGGGCTTATCGTTTTCGTTGAAATAGATTTCGGAATAGCACTCATCGGCGGCAATGACAAAGCCGTATTCATCGGACAGGGAAAACAGCGTATTCCATTCGTCCAGCGACATGACGTTGCCCGCCGGATTGCCAGGCGAGCACACAAACAGCAATTGTGTTTTACGCCAAACATCGGCTGGCACAGCGTTCCAGTCGTAGCCGAAATTCAAGTCGGACTGGGCGTTGATGAAATAGGGCTGGGCGCCGGCAAGCAGGGCCGCACCTTCATAGATCTGATAGAACGGATTCGGGCAGACCACCAGCGCGTCGGCATTCGGGTCTATGACGGTTTGGGCGAAAGCGAACAAGGCTTCGCGCGACCCCAGTGCCGGCAGCACCTGGGTGTCGGGATCGGGCCGGGCTATCCCGTAGCGGCGCGCTATCCAGTCGGCGATGGCGCCGCGCAACACGGCGTCGCCCTTGGTTGGCGGATACACCGATAGGCCATCCATTGCGGCCTGCATGGCGGCCACAATCAGGGGCGGGGTGGCGTGCTTGGGTTCGCCAATAGACAGATTGATGGGGGTAAGAGATGCAGCAGGTGTATTGGCCTGGGCCAGCAAGCGCCGCAGCTTTTCGAAGGGGTAGGGATGAAGAGCACTTAATCGAGGATTCATGGCTGCTGCAGCTAAGTAGTAAGCTGGCGATTTTAGCAGGCCGTTTTGCCAAGCGCTTGATGTTTTCTGAAATCTGTTTTCACCGGCCAAAACTAGCATCCGGTGTTGCGCCAGGCGGCGCAAAACATAAATAGATGGTGCGAACGGAGAGACTCGAACTCTCACACCTCTCGGCGCCAGAACCTAAATCTGGTGCGTCTACCAATTCCGCCACGTTCGCATGTAAGGAAGCCAGCCAGTATAGCTCGAGTTTTTTATTTGTGCAAATTACTGGTCGGGCCGTTCAAATTATCCCGCGCTGTGCCCAATCTTTTTGGGTTTCCGCATCAATGCCCAATGCATCCAGTACCGCGGCGGTGTCCTGTCCCAGTTTTGGCGCCTTGCGGCGAATTTCCCCTGGCGTAGCGCCAAGTTTGGGAACGATGCCAGGCAATTTGACTGGCGTACCGTCATCAAGCTGGCTATCCAATATCATGTCGCGCGCCTTGTAATGCGGGTCGGCGCAGATATCGGCAATGTCGTAGATACGTCCGGCGGGTATGCGGGCGTCGTGCAGTGCGGCCAGCACCTGTTCCAGTGTATGGGTTTCAGTCCAGGCCCCGATGGCCGAATCAATAGTAAGCGCGTGCTGCGCGCGGCCGTCATTATGTGCGTAGTCGGCATTTTCGGCCATCTCCGGGCGTCCGATCACAGCCAT
>DATJCP010000414.1:0-1559 GCA_035514715.1 Candidimonas sp. | reverse complement strand
GAGTCGTAGGTCTTGACGCTGATTGAGGACATATCGTTATTCTCCGTAGTATAGAAATAAGGTTTTGCTCCGGGCATTAGATTACCTCATAAGCCAGTCGCCGGGATACCAATGAAAAAAGGCGCCACAAGGGCGCCTTTTTAACCTCATGACGCGGAGCGTCAGCCTTCTTCTACAAAGGTTTCTTCACGTTTCTTCTTGATGGACGGCAGTGCGACGATGCAAACCAGCGCGGCAGCGGCTATCAGCAGCGAGAGCGACAGCGGACGCGTGATGAAGGTGGTGTAGTCGCCACGGGCCAGCAGCAAGGCACGGCGGAAGTTTTCTTCCATCATGGGTCCAAGCACCAGGCCCAACAGTAGCGGTGCGCCTTCGCACTTGAGTTTGGCCCAGATGTAGCCGATCAAGCCGAATGCTGCAGTCATCCAGATGTCGAAGACGTTGTAGTTAAGGGAATATACCCCGATCGTACAAAACACCAGGATGGCTGGGAATAGAATGCGGTAAGGCACTTTCAGCAGTTTGATCCACAGGCCAACCAAAGGCAGGTTCAAGACCACCAGCATCAGGTTGCCGATCCACATCGACACAATCAGGCCCCAGAACAGCTCGGGGTGGCTGGTCATGACTTGCGGGCCAGGCTGGATGTTGTGGATGGTCATCGCACCGATCATCAATGCCGTCACTGCGTTGCCGGGAATACCCAGCGTTAGCAACGGAATGAAGGATGTCTGTGCGGCGGCGTTATTAGCCGACTCGGGGCCTGCTAAACCTGCTGGATGCCCTTTGCCAAAGCGCTCGGGATTCTTGGAGAGTTTCTTTTCCAGCGTGTAGGACGCGAACGACGACAGCACGGCGCCGCCGCCAGGCAGAATGCCCAGTGCAGAACCCAATGCGGTGCCGCGCACAGCGGCTGGCCAGGCTTCTTTGAATTCCTGCTTGTTAGGGTACAGCGTACCCACTTTGCCGGTGATGTCGACGCGCTGGTCCTTGAGTTCCAGGTTGGTCATGATTTCGGCGAAACCGAATACGCCCATGGCCACGACGGCAAAGTCGATGCCGTCTTGCAACTCAGGAATACCAAAGTCGAAACGGGCAACCCCCGAGTTGACGTCAGTGCCTATCATGCCCAGCAACAAGCCAAGCAGAATCATGCAGATGGCCTTGGGCAGCGAGCCCGATGCCAGCACGACGGCGCCAATCAGGCCCAGAACCATCAGCGAGAAGTATTCAGCAGGCCCGAACTTGAAGGCCACTTCAGCCAGTGGCGGTGCAAAACCTGCCAGCAGCACCGTGGCGACGCAACCGGCAAAGAACGACCCCAATGCCGCGATAGCCAAGGCCGCGCCGGCCCGGCCGTTGCGGGCCATCTGGTGGCCGTCCAGCACCGTAACCACGGCTGAGGTTTCCCCCGGCAGCGCCACAAGAATGGCGGTGGTAGATCCACCATATTGCGCACCGTAATAAATACCGGCAAGCATGATCAGACCGGCAACTGGCGGCAGCACATAAGTAATGGGCAGCAGCATGGCAATCGTGGGCACAGGGCCGATGCCAGG
>DATJCP010000413.1:0-2437 GCA_035514715.1 Candidimonas sp. | reverse complement strand
CCGGACAACGTCATCAGAGCCAGACAATGTCGCTAACGGGTAAAAGAAAAAACACCATTCAATTTTTGTTGAATGGTATTTTTTTACAGCAGGGCTAGGCCCGATCAACAAGCCATGGCTACATGGCGTTGCGGGTATCCGCCAAAATACGTTCGGCTTCCTCTGTTACCCGGGCCGGCGCCGTACCACCAATGTGGTTGCGGGCAGCAACGGAACCTTCTAGCGTCAGTACGCCATAGATGTCATCTTCGATCAGGGCGTGAAACCCTTGCAAGTCGGCCAGTGGCAAGTCGGCCAGGTCGCAGCCGCGCTGTTCGCATTCGCGCACGGCATGTGCAACAGTTTCGTGCGCATCGCGAAAAGGCACGCCTTTCTTGACCAGGTAATCGGCCAGGTCGGTAGCTGTGGCAAACCCTTGCAGGGCTGCCGCGCGCATGGCATCGGCCTTGACGCGGATGCCGCCCACCATGTCTACGAAAATAGTCAGGGTGTCGCGTATTGTGTCGGCCGAATCGAACAAGCCTTCCTTGTCTTCCTGATTATCTTTGTTGTAGGCCAGCGGCTGGCCTTTCATCAGGGTGAGCAGGGCAATCAAGTGCCCATTGACGCGGCCGGTTTTGCCACGAGCCAGTTCGGGAACGTCGGGGTTTTTCTTTTGCGGCATGATGGAACTGCCGGTGCAGAAACGGTCGGCTAGGTCGATGAAACCGACACGTGGGCTCATCCACAACACCAGTTCTTCGGACAGGCGCGAAATGTGCGTCATGATCAGCGCCGCGGCAGCGCAGAATTCGATGGCGAAGTCGCGGTCGGATACAGCGTCAAGCGAGTTGCGGCAGACAGCTTCAAACCCCAGAGTGCGGGCTACGCGCTCGCGGTCGATGGGGTAGGACGTGCCGGCCAGCGCAGCGGCGCCCAGTGGCAGGCGGTTGACGCGTTTGCGGCAGTCGACCAGGCGTTCGGCATCGCGGCCAAACATTTCTGCGTAGGCCAGCAAGTGGTGGCCAAAAGTGACGGGCTGGGCAACTTGTAAATGGGTAAAACCTGGCAGGATGGTGGAGGCGTGTTCCAGGGCCAGGGCGGCAAGTTTATGACGCAGCTGGTGCAGCAGCTGGATGGCGATATCGATTTCGTTGCGCACCCACAGGCGGATGTCGGTTGCCACCTGGTCGTTGCGCGAGCGCCCGGTATGCAGGCGTTTGCCGGCATCGCCGATGAGCTCGACCAGACGCTTTTCGATATTCAGGTGGACGTCTTCAAGGTCGATAGACCACACAAACTGGCCGGCATTGATTTCTTCTAGGATCTGCGCCATTCCGCGGTCGATGGCGGCTTTGTCGTCGCTGCTGATGATGCCTATGGATTCCAGCATGTCGGCATGCGCCAGCGAGCCCTGGATGTCGAAGTTGGCCATGCGCTGGTCAAAGTTGACCGAGGCTGTATAGCGTTTGACGAGATCGGAGACCGGTTCGGAAAAGCGTGCAGACCAGGCCTGGGCCTTGTTTGCAAACTGATTTTGCAGGGTAGAAGGGGTATTTTTTGGCATAGTGTCGTGATTATAAGGGACTGCGGCGCCGAGCTAGGGCAAAATGCCTGGCATATTCGCAATGACGAATTGCGCTACGGTATATTAATGACGGTCAATGTACGAGACAACAGGCAGGTAATGCAAGAAAACAACCCTTTGGTTCAATGGATGGGCGATAACTGGCTAAGCCACAATATGCCGGATGCGCTATGGGCGCAGGTGGCGCTTGGCTTGCTGGTGCTGGCGCTGTTGGTGGTCGTAACGGGCTGGATTGCCAGCCGGGTCATCGCCAACATAGCGCGGCGCATGCTCACGGCAGCCGGCCACGACGACTGGTCCAAAGCACTGTCGCGCCGCCGCGTTTTCCGCAATCTTAGCTATACCCTGCCTTTGCTGGCCATCATGCTCAATATCGGGGTTCTGCCTTTCGATGAAAAATACGGCGATGTTTTGGCGCGGATATTCCTGTCGGCGGGGCTGGTGTTCTTCTTCATGGCGATCAACGGCGCGTTGTCTGCGTGGCAAGATATCTATTCCGCCAGTGCGCGGGCGCAGACACGCTCCATAAAGGGTTACTTGGAACTTGGCAAGATCCTGTTCTGGGCCCTGAGTCTGATCTTGATCATTTCCATATTGGTGAACCGTTCGCCGCTGCTGATGCTCTCGGGGCTGGGTGCGTTGTCGGCGGTGCTGCTGCTTGTATTCAAAGACACCTTGCTGTCGTTGGTAGCCAGCACGCAAATGACATCCAACGATATGCTGCGCATAGGTGACTGGATAGAAATGCCGCAGGCAGGCGCCGACGGTTTTGTCATCGATATGGCCTTGCATACGGTCAAAGTCCAGAACTGGGACAAGACAGTTACCACTATCCCGACTTATAAGCTGTTTTCTGAAAGCTATCGCAAC
>DATJCP010000412.1:0-14027 GCA_035514715.1 Candidimonas sp. | reverse complement strand
GCTGGGCGGACTCCGGGCTCCACTGCCTGACGCCGCACCGCTTTTACCGGAAACCAAAAACGAATACGTCGCCCCCAGCGCACTGATCAACAGGAACCCTTCATGAGCACTTTTCTAACGCTGATCGCTGTACTAATCATTGCGGCATTCATTGCACTAAGCGTGCGGTCACTGCGCTACGCCCTGCTGTCGCAGCGCCTGTTCGCGCTTTATCGAAAAATTCTTCCCCAAATGTCCGATACCGAACGCGAAGCCCTGGAGGCCGGTACGGTGTGGTGGGAAAGCGAGCTGTTTCGCGGCAAGCCGCTATGGTCCAAGCTGCACGCCATCCCCAAGCCCACGCTATCGCAAGAAGAGCGCGACTTCCTGGACAACGAAGTTGAAACCGCCTGCGCCATGATCGATGATTGGCAAGTTACCCATGAGCTGTACGACATGCCTGAACCGGTATGGCAATACATCAAGGAAAATCGCTTTCTTAGCCTGATTATTCCCAAGGAATACGGCGGTCGCGGCTTTTCCGCCTTGGCGCACTCGCAAATCGTCACCAAGCTATCAACCCGCAATTCGGCCCTGTCAGTCACCGTAATGGTGCCCAATTCCCTGGGGCCTGCCGAACTGCTGCTGCACTATGGCACCGAGGCGCAAAAGAATCACTATTTACCGCGCTTGGCCACCGGCGAAGACATTCCCGCCTTCGCGCTGACCAGCCCCTGGGCAGGGTCGGATGCCGCCGCCATCCCCGACAGCGGCATTGTTTGCAAGGGTGAATGGCAAGGGCGCGAAGTGCTGGGCATGCGGGTTACCTGGGACAAGCGCTACATCACCCTGGCCCCTGTATGTACGCTGCTGGGGCTGGCATTCCGCCTATACGACCCTGATGGTTTGCTGGGTAATAAAAAAGACATAGGCATTACCTGCGCGCTGGTGCCCGCCAGCCACCCCGGCGTTGAAACTGGGCGGCGGCATTTCCCGCTGGACGCCATGTTCATGAATGGTCCTACCCGCGGCAAAGATGTTTTCATGCCGCTGGAATTCATCATCGGCGGCGCTGAAATGGCAGGTCAGGGTTGGCGCATGCTGATGGAATGCCTGGCCGCCGGCCGCTCGATTTCATTGCCGTCGTCATTCACTGGCATGGCCAAAATGACCACTCGCGCTGTCGGCGCCTATTGTCTGGTGCGCAATCAGTTTCGCACCCCTATCGGCAAGTTCGAAGGCATAGAAGAAGCGCTGGCGCGCATAGGCGGCAACACCTACCTGATCGATGCGGCACGCACCATGACGGCCACCGCCATCGATCTGGGCGAAAAACCATCGGTGGTATCCGCCATCGTCAAGTATCACCTTACCGAGCGCGGCCGCAGTGTGGTCAACGATGGCATGGACGTCATTGGCGGTAAAGGAATTTGCCTTGGGCCGCAAAACTTCCTGGGCCGCGCCTATCAACAAATACCAGTGGGCATCACCGTGGAAGGCGCCAATATCCTGACGCGCAGCCTGATCATTTTCGGCCAAGGCGCCATACGCTGTCACCCTTATGTGCTGGCCGAAATGCATGCCGCGCAGCACCCGAATTACGAACAAGGCCTGCACGATTTCGACAAGGCCTTCTGGGGCCATGTCCGCTTCACTATCGGTAATGTACTGCGCGCTTTGGGCCATGGCCTTACCGGTGCACGCTTGGTAAAGATCGATACCGATGTGGCGCCTGAAATGGCCCATTACTATCGCCAGTTAAGCCGCTTTTCCAGCGCCTTTGCCGTGTTCGCCGATACCTCCATGCTGGTGTTGGGCGGCTCGCTGAAAATGCGTGAAAGCCTTTCGGGCCGGCTGGGCGACATCTTGTCGCAAATGTATTTGATTTCGGCCACACTCAAGCGCTTTGAAGACGATGGCCGCCAGGCCGCCGACGCCCCCCTCGCCCATTGGGCAATACGAGACGCCATGCATAAGCTGCAGGATGCATTTGAAGGGGTATTGGCCAACTTCCCAAATCGGGTCATTGCCGGCGGCTTGCGCGTACTGGTGTTTCCGTTCGGGCGCCCTTTTTCCCCACCATCCGACAAGCTTGGCCAGGCCGTGGCGCGTTTGCTGACCAAGCCTAGCGCCACGCGCGATCGCCTTACCCACGACTGCTTTGTCCCGAAAGACACGATGGAGCCCATCGGCGCCATCGAAGCGGCATTTGCCGCCAGCCTAGGTACCGAAGCCATCGACGCCAAGATCCGCCAGTTCGAAAAAAGCGGACAACTGGTCAACAACCCCGCTGCCAACGTACGCGACATTGCCCAGGCAGTCCACGCAGCAGGCGGGATCACCGACAACGAATATGAAACCGTCAGCCACCGCAATGCTTTGCGTGATCGCGTTATTGCAGTGGACGACTTCCCCTTTGATCTGAAAAACGCAAACGCGCCTTCCTCGGAACGCAAAGTCGCATAAGGACACCGTTAAGCATGGCTTTTGAACCGGTATATATCGTAGATGGCGCACGCAGCCCCTTCCTGAAGGCGCGTAATGCACCTGGCCCATTCGCAGCGTCCGACCTGGCAGTCCAGACCGGACGGGAACTGCTGCTACGCCAGTCGCTCAACCCCACAGATCTGGACGAGGTCATCATCGGCTGCGCGGCCCCCTCACCCGACGAAACCAATATCGGCCGCGTTATATCCTTGCGCCTGGGTTGCGGCCACAAAGTGCCTGGTTGGACCGTAATGCGCAACTGCGCCTCGGGCATGCAAGCGCTGGATTCAGGGATCATGTCCATCCAGACAGGACGCAGCAACCTGGTGCTGGCAGGCGGCGTCGACGCCTTGTCTAGAGCCCCCATCTTATTTACCGACGAAATGGTCAACTGGCTGGCGGCCTGGGGCAGAAGCCGCAGCCTGGGGAAAAAACTGGCCACGCTTAAAACCTTGCGCCCCAAATACCTGGCTCCGGTCATAGGCCTGCTCAAAGGCCTGACAGACCCGGTCATCGGCTTGTCCATGGGGCAAACCGCTGAAAACCTCGCGCACCGTTTCAAGCTAAGCCGCCAAGACATGGACAACTATGCGGCCCAAAGCCACCTGCGCGCCTTGAGCGCCCAACATGCCGGGGCCTTCAATGAGATTGTCGCCCTGACCGATAAAAAAGGCACCCTGTACGCTGAAGACGATGGCGTGCGCGAGGACTCCACACCGGTCAAGCTATCAAAGCTCAAGCCCGTATTCGATAAACCCTGGGGCAATATCACAGCAGGCAACAGCTCGCAGGTTACCGACGGCGCGGCGCTACTACTGCTGGCATCGCAAGCCGCTGTCGACCGTTATCAGCTTAAACCGCTAGGCCGCATCACCGATGCCCAATGGGCAGGCCTGGATCCAGCAACCATGGGCCTGGGCCCGGTATATGCCTCCACTCCTATTCTCGAGCGCCACCAACTAGGGCTGAACGACCTGGACTTATGGGAGATCAATGAAGCCTTTGCCGCTCAGGTGCTAGGCTGCGTAGCGGCCTGGAATGACGAGGCCTGGTGCCAGGAACACTTGGGTCGCGGCGCCCTGGGTGCATTAGATCCCAACCGCTTGAATGTGGATGGCGGCGCCATCGCCCTGGGGCACCCGGTTGGCGCATCCGGCGCCCGTATTGTGCTCCACCTGCTGAATGCGCTACGCGTCCGCAAGCTTAAGCGCGGCATTGCCAGCATCTGCATCGGTGGGGGCCAAGGCGGCGCCATGCTGATAGAAACCTGCGATGACAAGGCCTAATCATGACGACTACTTTTGAATCACTTAATCTACAGAACTTCAGTTGCCAGATTGATACCGACAACGTCGCATGGCTAGCCATCGATTGCGTCGATAGCCCGGTAAACCGCCTTTCGGCGGAAGTCTTGAACGAACTCAGCCAGGCACTGGACTATTTCGAACGCAAACTTCCTGCGGGCCTGGTCATTCACTCAGGCAAAGACGCCGGCTTCATTGCCGGCGCCAATATCGACGAATTCGCTGGGCTTGATACGCCGGAAAAAGGCAAAGAGCTGGTGTCTCGCGGCTGGACGCTGTTCAACCGCTTGGCCAAGGTGCCCTACCCAACGGTAGCCCTGATACGCGGTCACTGCCTGGGCGGCGGGCTGGAACTGGCGCTTGCCTGCCGTTATCGCCTGGTTGTGGACCAGCCCGGCACGTCTTTGTCATTACCTGAAGTCATGTTGGGGATATTCCCCGGCTGGGGCGGCATGCAGCGTCTGCCCGCACTGATAGGCGCACCGGTGGCGCTGGATATGATGCTGAGCGGACGTCCTCAAGACGCGCGCAAGGCAGCAAAACTGGGGCTGGCCGATGGCATTGTTGCACCCCGCCTCATGAATCAGGCAGCCAAAATGCTGGTGCTAAGCGGCAAGCCGCGCCGCAAAGCCCATGGCCTGGGCGCCTGGATGAACCACCCGCTCGCCCGCCCCTTGGTGGTCAAGCAAACGCATAAAAAACTGGATGCACGCGACCCACATCATCATTACCTGGCGCCACGGGCCATTCTGGAAATCTGGGCCAAGCATAATGGCAATGCCCTGAAAGCTCCCGAACTGGTAGATCAACTGATTCGATCCGACACTGCTCGTAATTTGTTGCGCGTATTCCGCCTGCAAGAGCGCCTGAAGGCTTTCGGCAAAAAGGGGCGCAAGCTGCCCGCCGCCAAGCATGTGCACGTGATAGGCGCCGGTGTCATGGGCGGCGATATCGCCGCCTGGTGCGCCTTGAAAGGTTTGACCGTCACCCTGCAAGACCAGGATCGCAGCCGGATTGCCGTGGCGCAAGGCCGAGCCAATACGCTGTTTGCGCGGAAAAAGAAAGATCCTCGCGAAGCGCGCACCGCCGCCGACCGCCTGATCCCGGACCTGAAAGGACACGGCATACGGCACGCCGACATCGTCATTGAAGCCATTACGGAAAATGCCGACATCAAGCGCAGTCTTTACGCGCAAATAGAACCCTTGCTTAAACCCGGCGCCGTACTTGCCACCAATACATCCAGCCTTTCCCTGGAAGAGCTGTGCATAGGCCTGCAAGCACCGCAACGCCTGATAGGCATCCATTTCTTCAACCCCGTTGCCAAGATGCCGCTGATCGAAGTGGTGGAAACACCTACCGTAGATCCTGACATCAAAGCCGCTACCTATGCCTTCGTCGGCCAAATCGACAAGCTGCCCCTGCCTGTGCAAAGCACGCCAGGCTTCCTGGTCAATGCGGTGCTTGCTCCTTATATGCTCGAAGCCATGCGTTGCGTGGATGAAGGCATGGCGCCCGAAACCATTGATGCGGCCATGCTGGCATTCGGCATGCCTATGGGACCGATAGAGCTTATCGACACGGTAGGGCTGGACATTGCACGCGACGCTGGCCGTCAGCTTTCCGGCTCCGCCAGCACACCCGCCTGCCTTGAAACCCATCTGGCACGCAACGAGCTGGGCCGCAAGTCCGGACTAGGCTTTTACCAGTGGAAAAACAACAAGCCTGTGAAGCAAAGCGCGGGTACCATTCCCGCGGGCCTTGTACAAAGGCTGATCACACCGCTGATCGACAAAACCCAGGAACAGCTGGACCACAACATCGTGGCCGACCAAGACCTAGCCGATGCCGGCGTTATTTTCGGAACCGGCTTTGCTCCCTTCACAGGAGGCCCATTGCATTACAGGATGCATAATGCCGGCCTAGCAGTTTGAACACCATGGCCTTATCACACAGTTTCATTACAAAAACTGATCAACCAGACGCAGGATCAGAGTCAACAGGAGGCAACACATGAAAGCAGTATCGTCGTTACGTATCGTTTCAGCAATCGTTCTAGGGCTGAGCACGGCAAGCGTCCATGCCGCAGGCTTCCAATTGTTGGAGCAAAATGCCAGTGGCATAGGCAATGCCTATGCGGGCTCTGCCGCCTTGGGCGACAACGCCAGCACCATCTTCTTCAACCCCGCTGGCATGACACGCCTGAACGGCGTGAATGTTTCAGCTGGCGTAACAGCCATCAAGCCTTCTTTCAAATTCAAGAACGACGGCAGCACTGGTCCCTATGGCAAGGCGGCAACGGGCAGTAACGGCGGCGATGCGGGCTCGATTGCCGCGCTGCCTAATGCCTATATTTCCTGGGAACTGAACCCCAGCTGGTATCTGGGCTTGGGGATCGGCGCACCGTTCGGCTTGATGACCGAGTACGACGATGACTGGGTCGGCCGTTATCACTCCAAGAAATTCAGCATTGAAAGCATCAATATCAACCCCTCCATTGCCTACAAGGTGAACGAGCAACTTTCACTGGGTGCAGGCGTTAACTGGATGCAGCTGGATGCCGAGTTCAGCCGCGCGTCTCCCTTCATGAATCCCCAAAACGGGGCGTTCCTGGGGGATCTGGATGCCACCGTAAAAATGAAGGGCGATGCCTGGGGATGGAACTTGGGCTTGCTGTACCAAGTCACTCCTGAAACACGCTTGGGCCTGTCTTATCGCTCGAAGGTCAAGATCGACGCCAGCGGTAAAACCCGGGTCAATAATAGCTCCGTCAACCCTGCCGTACTTGCCGGCGGCACCCGGGGCGCCCTGCCAGGAAATGCCAATGCCAGCACCACTGTGGAGTTGCCGGATACCGCTATTTTCAGCGTCGTTCATGACCTGAACAGCCAGTGGCAACTGCTGGGCGATATATCATGGACGGGTTGGAGCAGCATCAAGTCACTGGACATCAGCAACTCTGGCCATCCGCTTATTACCAGCGACAGCCTGGATCTGCGTTTCCGCGACACTTGGCGCATAGCCCTTGGCGCCAACTACAAGCTGAACCACCAATGGACACTGAAAGGCGGTGTGGCCTGGGATCAGTCGCCGGTACACGACAGCCAATACCGCCCTACCTCATTGCCTGACAATGACCGCTACTGGTTGTCGGTCGGCGCACAATACAACTTCAACGACCGTACCACTATCGACGTCGGCTATACCCATTTGTTCCTGAAGGATACTGCCATGGCCAACGACTCCGACACGGTAAAAAAAGGCACAGTCCGCGGCGAATACCGGTCCAATGCCAATCTTCTCGGAGTACAGCTGTCACATCGCTTCTAACCCCTGTATCCATAACCTCTGAAGCCTACGCATGAAATTCTCTACGCTCAAGCGGATACCGCTACGATGGCGCGCCAGAGTTTTGCGCGCGGGCTTCAACCTTCATCCCGTCTTTCGAAGCACGGGTGGACGGGTCGAATTCATTTCCCGTGACCTGCTGCACATACGCATACGCCTGGCGTTGAACCGGCAAACGCGCAACGTTGTGGGCTCGCTATTTGGCGGCTCATTATTTTCCATTACCGACGGCGTGCATGTGGCCATGCTGCTGACCCATTTGCACCGCGACATCATTGTCTGGGACAAAGCCGCCGCCATACGTTACCGCAAACCTGCCTACTGCACGGTATACGCCGACTTTACGCTGGACCCCGCCGATCTCGATCTGATCAATGCCGAGCTGGACCGCGATCACGAAACTTCGCGCCGCTTCACTGTCGAACTGAAAGACAAGGCTGGCACGGTATACACCGTGGTTGAACGCATGGTGTATATCGCAGAAAAAGCCTTCTACAAACAAAAACAAGACTCACGGTATCATTCCAATTAGAACAACAAGGGGTAGGTATTATGGAACGCATCTGGCTAGATCATTATCCTCCCGGCGTACCCGCCGACATTACCGATCAAGCGAACAACTACAGTTCACTGGTCACCTTGTTTGAAGAAAGCTGCACCCGATACGCGGAAAAGATCGCCTATATCAGCATGGGGGCAACCATGACCTATGGGCAACTGGACGAGCGCTCGCGTCACTTTGCCGCATGGCTGCAGTCCATAGGCGTCAACAAAGGCGACCGTGTCGCACTGATGATGCCCAACCTGCTGCAGTATCCTGTATGCCTGTTCGGCACCTTGCGCGCAGGTGCTGTCGTAGTAAATACCAACCCTCTGTATACCGCTACAGAACTAGAACATCAGTTATCCGATTCCGCTGCGGAAACCATCATCATTGCTGAAAACTTCGCCGCAACCCTGCAACAGGCTTTGCCTAAAACAACGATCAAGCGCATTGTCGTAACATCGCTGGGCGACATGCTGGGTACGGTGAAAGGCGCCATTACCAACCTTGTCGTACGGCATGTGAAAAAGCTGGTGCCTGCCTGGACGCTGCCTAATACCGTAAGCCTGAGCCACGCGCTAAGCACCGGCAAGCAAGCTCGCTATACACCGGTACCGCTGAACCATACCGACATGGCCTTCCTGCAGTACACGGGCGGCACCACCGGCGTGGCCAAAGGCGCCATACTCACCCACGGCAACATCGTTTCCAACGTGTGCCAGGCCCACGCCTGGGTCAAGCCCTACCTCAGGGAAGGTGAAGAGTGCATTGTTACCGCCCTGCCGCTCTATCATATCTTCGCACTGACCGCGAACTGCCTGACCTTCATGAAACTGGGTGCGCAGAACCTGCTTATCGTCAATGCGCGCGATATCCCCGACCTTGTCAAAAGCCTGGGCAAAGTCAAGTTCACCGCCATTACCGGCGTCAATACCTTATTCAACGCCCTGTTGAATAACCCCGATTTTTCCAAGCTGGATTTTTCATCGCTGCGTATCACGCTGGGCGGCGGCATGGCCGTGCAAGAAGTGATTGCACAACGCTGGCTCAAAGTGACTGGCAAGCCTATTGCGCAAGCCTATGGCCTGACCGAAACATCGCCCGCCGTCACCATCAACCCATTCGACAAGGTAACTTTCAACGGCTCTATCGGGCTCCCGGTGCCATCCACCGAGATTGCCATACGCGACAACGACGGCCGTGATCTTCCCCAAGGCGAAAGCGGTGAAATCTGTGTACGCGGGCCGCAGGTGACCCCAGGCTACTGGAACCGCCCGGACGAAACCAAGAAAACCTTCGACCCTGACGGCTTCCTGCATACCGGCGATATCGGCTACGTCAACCCGGAAGGCTATATCTTCATCCAGGACCGCAAGAAAGACATGATCCTGGTGTCGGGGTTCAATGTATACCCCAACGAAGTCGAGGCGGTTGCCATGCAGCACCCCGACGTACTCGAGGCTGCCGCTATTGGCGTACCCGACGAGCACTCCGGCGAAGTCGTCAAACTGTTTGTCATCCGCAAAAACAATAGCCTGACCGAAGAAGCCCTGATCAAGCATTGCCGCAGCATGCTGACTGGCTACAAAAGCCCGAAATCGGTCGAGTTCCGCGACGAACTGCCACGCACCAATGTCGGGAAAATACTGCGCCGCAAATTGAAGGAATCATAGCGGCGCAGCTTGGTCTTTCCGTTATAAAGGCTTGCCAGACTCCGTGTGCTGCAACAGCAAGTCAGCCGGCACCCAGAACTCGGCCGCCTTGGCTGATTGCTTGGCAAAACGGTGCATGGAACGCACTACATTAAACAGCCCTGCCTGTTGCGCGTAATGCATGGGACCGCCGCGATGCAAGGGGAAGCCGTAGCCGCTTAAATACACCACATCAATGTCAGAGGCACGCAGTGCGATACCTTCTTGAAGAATCTTGGCCCCTTCATTGACCAGCGCATACACACACCGCTCGACAATCTCGCGATCGGTAAACGACTTAGGCGTTATGCCTTTTTCTTTCCGGTAATCCTGGATCAGCTTGTCAACGACGCTGTCCTCGATAGGTGTACGGTTGCCGGCGTCATACCGGTACCAACCCGCCCCGACTTTCTGCCCAAACCTGCCCGCCTCGCAGAGACGGTCGGCCACGACTGAAAAGTCGACATCGGGGTTCTCGGCCTGACGGCGCTTGCGGATGGCCCAACTGATATCCAGGCCGGCTAAGTCCCCCATACGATAAGGCCCCATGGCAAAGCCAAACGACTCAAGAGCCTTGTCTATCGATGCGGGCGAAGCGCCATCCAGCAGCATTTCCTCAGCAGCGGCACGATAGCTGTTGAGCATGCGATTGCCGATAAAGCCATCGCAAATGCCCGACACGACTGGCTTCTTGCTGATTTTCTTGGCCAAGGCAATAGAAGTAGCCAAAACGTCATTGGCTGTTTTCTTGCCGCGGATGATTTCCAACAGCTTCATCACGTTGGCCGGGCTAAAAAAATGCAATCCGATCACATCCTCGGGGCGCTTGGTGAATGCGGCAATGACATCAACATCCAAGGAGGAAGTGTTCGAAGCCAGAATGGCACCTGGTTTGCAGACTGCATCCAAGGCCTTGAACACTTTCTCTTTCACGCCCATTTCTTCGAATACCGCCTCAATCACCAGATCGACATCGGCCAGATCTTCGTAACGCAAGGTGGTGCTTAGCAGTGCCATGCGCTCGTCGAGCTGTGCCTGCGTCAAGCGCCCTTTCTTGAGACTGTTCTCGTAGTTGCGCCGAATGATGGCAACACCACGCTCCAGCGCAGCTTGTTCGGCCTCGAGCAATACAACGGGAATGCCGACATTCAGGAAGTTCATGCTGATGCCGCCACCCATGGTACCCGCGCCAATCACACCCACTTTACGGATATCCCGGTGCGGCGTGTCAGCCGGCACGTCAGGTATCTTGGTTGCGGCGCGCTCTGCGGCAAACACATGGCGCAACGCCAACGATTCGGCCGAATTCATCAACTGTACGAACAGTTCGCGTTCGTTGGCCAAACCCTGATCGAAAGGCAGCGATACACTGCCAGCAACCGCTTCCAGGCACAAGCGCGGAGCAGGCAGGTACTTGTTGGCAGCCGCAATACTCTTGCGGACTGACTGCAGATAGGCCTCGGCATCGGGATGGTTTACCGCCAAGTCGCGAACGCGTTTCAAGGGTGTCCCCAGACGAACGACTTCCTTGGCAAACTCCACCGCGGCATCGATAACCGGCGTTTCTACGACACGGTCGAATAAGGCCGTATCTGCCAGCGACGACGCCTTCACGATACGCCCCGTGGTGATGAGTTCCACCGCCTTTTCCAGGCCCACTACCCTGGGTAGCCGCTGTGTACCGCCGGCACCGGGCAAGATGCCCAAAGTGACCTCGGGCAAACCTACTTTTGCATTGGCCGCAGCGACACGAAAATGCGCGCCAAGCGCCAATTCAAGCCCACCGCCCAAGCACACGCCATCGATCGCGGCAACGACCGGCTTGCTGATGTTTTCCAAGATCTCAATTACTGTCCTGAGATTAGGTTGCATACCTGCTTTTGGTGTACCGAATTCAGTAATATCGGCGCCACCCGAAAACGCGCGTTCGCTTCCGGTAAGCACAATGGCCTTGACAGCAACATCGTCCTCGGCTCGGTCCAATGCCTCTACCAGGCCTTTGCGCAGCGCGGCGCCCAGGCCATTCACAGGGGGATTCTGAAGGGTGATGCAGGCGATGCCGTCTACGACATCGTGATGTATCTGACTCATTACGCTAAGCTCCATGCAGGCTCACCCTATGCTGTGCTGCATAGCAGAACCCTAATCTGATAGGCGGATTGTGAATAATCAGCCATCTTAGCAGCAAGATTCTTAGCGTGTAAATGTATAGACCCCAACGGCATAGCCATTGGGGTCCTGCTTTCTATTCCCGAATCAATCGTTCAACCCCAAGCTCTGGATGATGTCCTTTTCTGCCTTGAAAGTGGTCTTGGCAAATGCAGCGTAGGTAGTGTGGTCCATATAATAGGTTCGGATGCCATAGTTTTTCACCACCTTCTTAATTTCGGGATCATCCAAGGCTGTCTTGACGGCTTGGTCCAGCCTCTTGACGATATCTTCCGGCAACCCTTTGGGCCCAGCCAAGCCCAGTGGAGAAGGCACTTCGACATTGAAGCCTGCTTCTTTCAGCGTCGGCATGGCGGAAAATGCTTCTGGGCGCACATCGGCAGCCGTGGCCAGCACACGAACTTTGCCGGCATTCATAAAGGTAAGCACGCCATTGGTGACTACGGCAACCTTGGTGTGCCCACCTAGCAACGCGGTAATGGCTTCGGAATCTCCTTTGTAAGGGACATGAACAAACTTTATCCCTTCTTCCTTCCCCAACTTTGCCAGGACAACGTGATTCCCAGTGAATTTTCCCGGTGTCCCATAATCGACAACGCCAGGGTTTGCCTTGGCGAACTTGACCAAGTCCTGTATCGACTTGAACGGCGAATCGGCAGCTACCGCCACGGTAAAGTCATAGGTCAAAAATGACGCAATATATGTCAGGTCGCGAATGGGATCGTAGCGCGTCTCTTGCAGGTAGGGCTGGCGGAAGATACCGACCGGCGCCATAGTCAGTCGATAGCCGTCGGGCTTGGCGTTCATCATCTCGATGACTCCCATGGAGCCAGCCGCGCCCGGCTTGTTCTCGATGACGACAGGCTGCTTCAGTTGGCGCGACAGGCTTTCTGCAAGCGCGCGGCCAACAACATCAGTTGTACCGCCGGGGGCATAGGGCACGATGATGGTAATGGGCTTATTCGGATAGGCCGCCTGCGCAGACGTAAAAGCAATAGGCAATATGCCCGCCAACACGCCCGTCAGTATCAACGTTTTGATTCGATTCATAGTTGTCTCCCATTATTATCATTTTGATAATTAATTTACTCGGAAGAACAAGAATACGACATAAAAAAAGCCCCGGATATCCGGGGCTTTTTTTACTACACATCAAGGCTCTGCCGGGATAGCGCAAGCGCTACCCCAAGCATGGCTTAGATGCTGCGCGAGGCTTCGAGCAAACGTACAACAGTCCATGACTTGTCGCGGGAGATCGGACGACCTTCTGCGATTTCGACCATGTCACCTTCGTTGTACTGGTTCGTTTCGTCATGCGCTTTGTACTTGTTCGAGCGTACGACGATCTTGCCCAAGACAGGGTGCTTGACGCGGCGTTCAACGATCACCACGACAGTTTTGTCCATCTTGTTGCTGACAACCTTGCCAACGAGGGTACGCTGGCGCTTGGCTGGTTGGGTATTTTGAGTTTCGCTCATCTTACTTTCCTGCGTTCTCAGTCATGATGGTACGGACACGTGCGATATCGCGACGGACTTTACCAATTTGACTGGTGTTGGAAAGCTGCTGAGTAGCACGCTGCATACGCAGGTTAAATTGTGCTCGCAGCAGGCTCTCGAGCTCTTTATTGAGCTCGGTGGCGTCTTTGGAACGGAGTTCGCTGGCTTTCATGAGGTCTCCTTAAGCACCAATGTGGCGCGACACGAATGTCGTGCGTAGTGGCAACTTAGCGGCGGCCAGGCGGAAAGCTTCACGTGCAAGCTCTTCGCTTACACCTTCCATTTCGTAGAGCACCTTGCCGGGTTGAATTTCTGCGACCCAGTATTCCGGATTACCCTTACCGTTACCCATACGAACTTCGGCAGGCTTCTGCGAAATCGGCTTATCGGGGAAGATACGGATCCAAATACGGCCGCCACGTTTGATGTGACGGTTGATCGCGCGACGAGCAGCTTCAATTTGGCGAGCAGTCAAACGACCGCGGTCAATAGACTTCAGACCGAATTCGCCAAATGAAACTTCTGCACCGCGAGTAGCCAGGCCAGTGTTACGGCCCTTTTGCTCTTTGCGGTATTTTCTGCGTGACGGTTGCAGCATGGTTTATTCTCCTTCAGGCGCCGGCGCGGCGTCTGGCTTGCGAGGGCCGCGACCACGGCCAGCACCAGCGGGACGACGGCTGTCTGGACGGTCGCCACGAGGCGCACGACGCGGACGACGCTCTTCATCACGGGGAGCTGCGGTCTCGGGGGGCATTTCGCCGTTAGGCAACATGTCGCCCTTGTAGACCCAGACCTTGATACCGATGATACCGTAGGTTGTTTGGGCTTCGGCAGTGCCGTAGTCGATGTTAGCGCGCAGTGTGTGCAGTGGCACACGGCCTTCGCGATACCATTCGGTACGGGCAATTTCGATACCATTCAAACGACCTGCGCTCATGATCTTGATGCCTTGAGCACCCAGACGCATTGCGTTTTGCATGGCGCGTTTCATGGCGCGGCGAAACAT
>DATJCP010000411.1:0-16678 GCA_035514715.1 Candidimonas sp. | reverse complement strand
CTTGCGTGATCTGAATGAGGACGAGCGCCTGGGGCCCAGCACCGGTTCTATTGTTCAGGCAGCGGTTAAACGCGATATTCCATATCGGCGGTTGACCCGGGGCAGCCTGGTGCAGTTCGGCTGGGGCAGCAAGCAGCGGCGCATCCAGGCTGCGGAAACTGACCGCAGCAGTGCGATTGCCGAGGCGATTGCCCAAGATAAAGAATTGACCAAGACGCTGCTGGCGGCGGCGGGTGTGTCGGTGCCGGATGGGCGCTGCGTTACTAGCGCCGAGGATGCCTGGGCGGTTGCCTGCGAGATTGGCGCTCCCGTAGTGGTCAAGCCGCGCGACGGCAACCAGGGCAAAGGCGTTGCCGTCAATGTACAGGGCCGCGAGCAAGTGCTGGCCGCCTATGAAGGCGCACGCGCCAACTGTTCGGACGTCATTGTCGAGCGGTATTTTCCTGGCCACGATTTTCGTTTGCTGGTGGTCGGCGATAAGTTGATCGCCGCTGCGCGACGCGATCCGCCGCAAGTGACCGGCGATGGCGAGCGCAGCATTGCGCAACTGGTTGATGTGATCAACGCCGATCCGCTGCGTGGCGAAGGCCATGGCACATCGTTGACCAAGATCAGGCTGGACGATATTGCACTGGCAACCATGGCAACCCAAGGGTATGCGCCGGACTCTATTCCTGAACTAGGCGTTCTGGTCACCTTGCGCAATAACGCCAACTTGAGTACAGGCGGAACGGCAACCGACGTAACCGACCATGTGCATCCCGAACTGGCGGCCGGTGCGGTCGCAGCGGCGCAAATGGTGGGTCTGGATGTCTGCGGGCTGGACCTGGTCAGCGATAATGTCTACGAACCCCTGGATGTGCAAGGCGGTTGCATTGTCGAAGTCAATGCCGCGCCTGGTTTGCGTATGCATTTAAACCCTTCCTTCGGCAAAGGTCGGGAAGTGGGCGAGGCCATTATCGACGATATGTTTTCCCCTGGTGAGAACGGTCGTATCCCATTGGTCGCGGTGGCCGGTACGAACGGCAAGACAACGACGGTTCGATTGATTGCCCACTTGATCGCCTGCAACGGACAGCGCGTGGGCATGACGAATTCCGATGGTGTGTACATTGGTTCGCAGCGTATCGATACCGGTGATTGCAGCGGCCCCCGCAGCGCACGCAATGTGCTGCTGCATCCCGATGTGGATGCGGCGGTATTTGAAACCGCCCGGGGCGGCATACTGCGCGAAGGCCTGGGTTTCGATCGTTGCAATGTGGCTGTCGTGACCAATGTCGGGATGGGTGATCACCTGGGCTTGAGCTACATCAGCACAGTCCAGGACCTGGCTATCGTCAAGCGTGTGATAGTCGAGAATGTGGCGCCCAACGGCGTTGCCGTTTTGAATGCCGCAGATCCCATCGTTGCTGCCATGGCAGACAACTGCCCTGGTAACGTCACGTTTTTTGCCAGCGACAAGAATCATCCGGTACTGGCTACGCATCGTGCGCAGGGCAGGCCGGTGGTGTGTGTCGAAGAGGGCGATATTGTGTTGGCGGAAGGCAGTTTCGAACGGCGCTTTGCCTTGAGCGCTATTCCTCTCACCCGCAATGGCACGATAGGGTTTCAGATTGAAAACGCCATGGCTGCTTTGGCGGCAGTGTGGGCGTTGGGCTTGGATTGGGACAGCATACAGCGCGGGTTGGCGTCTTTTGTCAGCGATGCCGAAACGGCGCCGGGCCGCTTCAATGTGTTTTCTTACCGTGGTGCAACATTGATTGCGGACTACGGGCATAACCCCGACGCCATTCTGGCTCTGGTGCAAGCTATCGAAACCATCCCTGCTGTAAAGCGTTCTGTGGTCATTAGCGGCGCCGGCGACAGGCGTGATGTGGACATTACCAGGCAGACCGAAATCTTGGGCGACGCCTTCGATGACGTGATTTTGTACCAGGATATGTGCCAACGGGGGCGTAGCGATGGCGAAGTCGTAGGGCTGTTGCGCAAGGGCCTGGAGCATGCCCAGCGTACGACTTGCATACAAGACGTGCGCGGCGAATTCCTGGCCATAGACACGGCGCTCGAACAACTGAATGAAGGGGATTTATGCCTGATCTTGGTTGATCAAGTGGAAGAGGCGCTTGGGCATATTGCTCAGCGTGTCGCCGAGGCCTGATGCATCAGGCTGGCATTCTCTTACATGTGTGCCTTTTGGCTGGTTGAAATCTGTGCCATGCGCAGGAATAATGCAATAGTAGCTCTTAGCCAAGACAGCATGCCAGGAGGCTCTTCATGCCAGCCAAATCCAAGGCCACACAGCAGGCGGCAGGCGCCGCTTTAGCGGCCAAGCACGAAACGAGATCCGGCCATTTGCCCGATACTGATTTTGACAGCCTGTTGCCGCCGCTTGCACTGAATAGGCGCGGGTTTATCACTGCTTCGCTAGCCGGAGGCTTTGCTTTGGCTGCGGGGCCGGTGACCGCGCAAACTGTCATAAAAACCGATACGAAAGGTTTGCTGGAAGGCATGGTCAAGATACCGGTTGCTGACGGCGGTATTCCTGCTTATCGTGCTGCCCCTGAAGGCAAGAGAGGGGTGCCGGTCATCCTGGTGGTTCAAGAGATTTTTGGCGTACATGAGTACATCAGGGACGTCTGTCGACGCTTGGCCAAGGAAGGCTACATGGCGATTGCGCCCGAGCTGTATTCCAGGCAGGGTGATCCCTCACGGTATACCGAGATTTCACGGTTGATCAGCGAGGTGGTGAACAAAGTGCCCGATACGCAGGTACTAGGTGATTTGGACGCTGCTGTAGCCTGGGCCGCCAAAAATGGAGGCAATACCGAGCGCATGGGCATTACAGGCTTTTGCTGGGGTGGCCGGATAGTCTGGCTGTACGACGCGCATAACCCCAAGGTCAAGGCCGCGGTGGTCTGGTATGGCAGGCTGGTGGGCGATACTGATCTCTTGCATCCAGTCCAGCCCATCGAGATCGCCGACAAGTTGAATGGGCCGGTGCTAGGCTTGTACGGTGCTCAGGATGCGGGCATCCCACAAGACACAATTGCCGCCATGAAGCAGGCGCTGGCAAAAGGCGACGAGGCGGCGCAAGCATCGAAGTTTGTGGTGTACCCCGATGCCGGCCATGCTTTTCATGCCGATTACCGGCCCAGCTATGAGGCCGATGCAGCCAAAGACGGCTGGGCGCGTGCCGTGCAATGGCTGGATACCTATTTGAAGCCTTAGGCAGCTAGCGCATGGTCGCTCCGGAACCAGCCAGTCAGGCTGCGCCGTGGTTGCAGGCAGGGCAGCACTTCGTGCTGGATCAGGTCGCTGCGGAACATGACCAGGCGTCCGGGCTGCGGCAAGATCCGTTTGATTTCCTGTGTGGCGTCGTCAGGCGAATATAGGCAAAGCTCGCCGCCGTCTGTGTCTGCCCATTGCCGATTCAAATACAGAACCAGCGAGATGCGCCGGTGCGGCGTACGTTGGTGCTGGTCGAGGTGTTTTTTGTAGCTGCGGCCTTCGGCATAGCGGGCGAAATGGAATTCCACACTGTTCAGGCCTGCATAAAACAGCAGGTTCATTTCTTGTCGCAGGGTGTCGGCCCAGGCTAGGAAGCCGTCGGATGCCGCGCCGGTCTGGCCCTGTGTCAACCAGCAGATAGCGTCGCCACGGATTTCGGCGCTTAGCGATGAGCTGTGCTGGCGCCCGATCAAGGCGTCGCGGAAACGGCCCTGGCCCCAGATGGATTGCGATTCCTGATCCAGGTGTTCGTGCAGGGCCGGATCGATCAGATCGTCGGCCACCGCCCAGTGTTGCTGGGCGAGTGTTTCGAAGAAACTATCACGAGGCCCCATGTGGCACCATCGTTGGGTAGATGCACTTGCTATTCATGTTGAATCCTGCTGTTGAGGAGAAAAAAATTCTTGGGCTGTCTGGACAAAGGCTCTGCCAGCGAAGCTCAGTCGGTGCTCGCCGGAACTGGCCAGCACAATTTTTTGAGGTGAGAATGCACCTTCCAGTGGTGTACAGATAATCTTCTTGCCGTCATAGCTGTAATTGTGACTTGGGCGGGTTACAAGAATGGAAATGCCATGCCCATTGGCAACCATGGCACGCAGCATTTCAATGGACCCGGTTTCTGCAATGATATTCGGGCTGACATTCTCATGGTTGAATATTGACAGAAAATATTCTCGACTGTGTTTCAAATTGATCAGAATGAAGGGTTCTTCGTGCAGGTCCTTCACTGTGAGCTTGCGGCGCTTGCTTAAGCGATGATTGGCGGGCAAGACTACGTATGGCGATTGTTGGCCCATGTGGTGCAGCTGTACCCGGTTGAAAATTCCCGTGTCATAGATCAATGCCAGGTCGAGCGTGTCGCGCTCGATGCGTGTCAATAGTGTTTCGGTGTCGCCTTCGTGCATGCGGATCGTAACCCCCGGATGCTGTTGCTGGTAGGCGCGCATAAGACTGGGAAAGTACATGGGGCCCAAGGTTGAAAAACAGCCTATGGACAACTCGCCAGATAGTTCCTGGCCCTGGCTGTCGGCAAGATCCTGGGCGTGTTTCAGTACGGTTAGGGCTTGTTGATAGCGCGACTTTCCTTCTGTTGTCAGGAGCAGGCCTTGCGCATGCAGCCGGACAAACAGTTTGACGCGCCATAGCGATTCAAGGCCGGCTATGGCGTGCGATACCGATGGTTGCGACACGTTCAGTATCCGTGCAGCTTGCAGCGTGCCGCCTTGCTGGGCGGCGGCAACAAAATACTCCAGCTGGCGTAAAGAGAACCGTATCAATATATTCTATTCAGACTATAAATTTATAATGTTTTTAATTATATAGAATAAAGCCTAGGATTCATTACACCCTGCGTTACAGGAGGAGAACTAATGAATCAGGCCACCACTTCCCATAAACAAGAAAATCATACAGAAGTACCGCCAACTGGCTTGCCATTGGAAGGCTTGCGCGTGCTGGATTTTACGCGCGTACTTTCCGGTCCGTTTTGTACCGCATTGCTGGGGGATCTTGGTGCGGAAATAATCAAGATAGAGCCCCCTCACGGCGATGATTACCGTGCCATCGGGCCCTTGAAAAACGACGAAAGCGCGCTATTCACGGTCATGAACCGCAACAAGAAAAGCATCGTGCTGGATTTGAAGCAGCAAGAGTGCGTTGATCTGGTGCGCGAACTGGTGCTGCAGGCGGATGTGGTGGTAGAGAATTTCCGGCCCGGCGTGGCTGATAAGTTGGGCATAGGCTATGACCAGCTGCATGCCATCAACCCCAGCCTGATTTATGTCAGCGTATCGGGATTCGGGCAAACAGGGCCGGCAGCTCATAAGCCAGCTTACGACATTGTGATACAGGCGATGAGCGGCATGATGGATGCCACTGGTTTTCCTGATGGCCCGCCAACGCTGGTTGGCGAGGCGGTGTCCGACGTGCTCAGCGGCCTTTTTGCCTCGTGGGGAACGCTGGTCGCGCTGTATTCACGCGAACGTACCGGCTTGGGCACGCAGGTAGATGTGTCGATGTTTGACGCGACGCTGGCGTTTGCCGCGACCTCTGTGTCGCGATTCTTGTTTACTGGCAGGGATGCAGCTCGGGTGGGTAACCGTCATCCTTTGTCGGCGCCGTTCGGCGCTTATCGCGCCCAAGACGGTCATTATGTGCTGGCGGTGCTCAACAACAAGCTTTTTAGGCAGTTTGTGCAAGTTATCGGCAAGCCCGAGATGGCCGATGACGCCCGTTTTCTGAGCGATGAGCTGCGATCGGAGAACGAGCCCGCTTTGCGGGCCAGCATTGAGGCCTGGTCGTCTGGCCTGACCGTAGAGCAGGTGGCCAATGCGTTGGAGCAGGCGGCCGTTCCTTGTGCGCCAATCTGGAATGTACGCCAGGCCTTGACGTCGGAACAAAGCGTTTTCCGTGGTTTCCTGTCGAATGTCGATGATGCGCGCTTGCCTGGTTTGCAGTTGCCGTCGCAGCCTATCAAGTTTTCTGCTTATCAGGCTAATCGCGTAACACGGGCGCCTGGGCTTGGCGAACACACGAATGAGGTATTGCGCGATTTGCTTGGGCTGGCTGAAAGCCGGATTGAAGAGTTGCGTGCCGCAGGGGCGTTTGGCGGCTAGCACGGCGGAATTTAACAGGCATGGATATGAGCCGGGCAATTGCCCGCGTTGAGGAATTAGAGGAGACACATAATATGAATACACGACTGGGCGTAAGCGCAGATGACATGGAAGTCGCGGATGCGATTGGCCGCTATGCACTGACTGAACTTGCGCCGTATGCGCAGGCGGTGGATGAGCAGGAAATCTCCACGGTGCGTTATGTACCGGCCCTGGCCGAGCTGGGCGTTATGGGTATGAACCTGCCGGAACAATGGGGTGGCCCAGGAATTTCTCCTACCGCGCTCATCCTTTCCTTGGTCGAAATAGCCCGTCATTGCGCGGCGACGGCGTCCATGATCGGTGCCCACTATCTGGCGACGGATTCGATACTGATCGGTGGGGATGACGATATCCGGTCACGCTATTTACCGGATGCCGCCAGTGGGCGCCGGTTGGGTGCTTTTGCATTGACCGAGCCGCGTGCGGGGTCGAATCCGGCCGACATGGCGACTCGTGCCGAGCGCCGCGGCGACCATTACCGTCTGACTGGTGTCAAACACTTTATTTCCAATGCGGGTGAGGCTGATTTCATCGTTGTCTATGCCAAGACCGACGCGGCGGCGGGGCACCGGGGGATCAGCGCTTTTGTTGTCGACAAGGCAACCCCGGGCTTGTCGATTTCGTCGCCCGAGAAACTGATGGGTATACGCGGTGGGCATGCCTTTGAGGTCGCGTTGGATTGCGATGTACCGGTCAGCAATCGTTTGGGTGAAGAAGGCAGCGGCTTTCGCACCGCCATGAAGGTGTTGGACAATAGCCGCCTTGATGTGGCGGCCAGCAGTATCGGTATTGCGCAAGCGGCGCTGGATGCTGCGATATCCTGGTCCAAGCAGCGCCTGGTCGGAGGCGAACCACTGGCTGCCAAGCAAGGTATTCAATGGAAGCTGGCCGATATGAAGTTGCGGCTCGAAGCGGCCTGGGCCTTGACCTTGCAGGCAACGGCAAAGCGGGCTAACGGAGAAAAGTTTTCTCTGGAGTCGTCCATGGCCAAGCTATACGCTTCCGAGGCAGCAGGCTTTATTACAGATGAGGCTCTGCAGATTCACGGCGGCTATGGTTTTACCCGAGAAATGCCGCTAGAGCGTTATGCGCGGGACGCACGGATTATGCGTATTTACGAGGGTTCGTCTGAGATCCAGCGTACCGTGATTGCACGCTTGATTCTGGCTTAACAGCCAGCCATTTTCTGAGTGTTTTCCCTAGTTTTATACCCTGCTTTCATGACTTGGGTGAAAACTGATTGACACGAAAATGGCAATGTATATACTTTTCACCAGGCAGGGAAAAACCCTGTTAAATCAATAGAAATTGTGCTGGAACGCTGAGTCGGATTTTTTTGGTCGCAGCCTTTCACACTGAAAATTCAGGAGAACAAGAATGCGTTTGCTAACAAGTTTGAAGATGTGCTTGGCCACGGCCTGTTTGACCACTCTGGCCTTCCCAACTTACGCGGCCGATCAACTGGCACGTGTGAAGCAAGCTGGCGAGTTGGTAGTGGGGACTGAAATGCAGTTCGCGCCATTCGACTTTCTGAAGGACGGTAAGCAGGAAGGCTTCAACAAGGATTTTTTTGCTGAAGTCAGCAAGAAGCTGGGCGTGAAAGTCCGTTTTATCGATTTGCCCTGGGCCAGCGTTTTACCCGGCCTTGATGCGAAGAAATTCGACATGGTGGGCGGCCCGTTGAACGTGACCAAGGCGCGCATGGAACGCTATACCTTCACGTTGCCGATTGCCGACGGCACAGTTGCCTTGCTGAAAAATGTCAAGAACAAAGACTTGAATAAGCCTGAAGACATTGCTGGCAAGGTGGTGGGTAGTCAAAGAGGTTCTTCGCAACTTGCACAGCTCAAGGAATATGCCGATACGCTGTCGCCCAAGCCAGAAATTAAGGAATACATAGACTTCAACCAGGCATATGCTGATCTCGCCGCAGGACGTATTGTTGCCGTGGGCCACTCCATTACCAACCTTGCTGTGGTGGCTCAGCAGCGCTCCAAGCAGTTCGAGGTCGTCAAGCCTTACTTTGGCAAGAAGGTGTACTTTGCCTTTATGGGCCACAAAGACGCGGATAGCAAGTCGTTGCTTGACGCCATTGACCAAGTCATTCTGGCTATGCACAAAGATGGCAGCCTAGCCGCATTGCAAAAGAAATGGTTCGGTCTGGAAATGGAAGTGCCGACGGGCCCATTTGTGCCTAACGTGTAATGGTTTGATGATCCCGGCTCTGATTTAGCCCAGAGCCGGGTATCGTTTGTTACGCATCAGCTTGTCTTTGGGCTGATTCAAAAACTGTCGTCAACCGTTAATGCCCATGTTAGATTTTCAGACTGTTCTCGAGTCGCTTCCCTTGCTGGTGCAGGCCGCACAAATGACTGTATTTGTGTCGGCAGTCGGCTTGTTGATCGGCTTTGTTATTGCAATTAGCATAGCAAGCGCCTGTCTGTCGCGGGTCCCTGTCGTACGCCGTCTAGGCGAGTTCTACGTTTTTTTCTTCCGCGGCGTGCCTTTGTTGGTTCAGCTTATGCTGGCCTATTACTTTTTGCCAACTTTGGGTATCAATGTGCCGCCGCTGGTCGCAGCGATTACCGCGATATCGTTATGCGAAGGGGCTTACCTGGGTGAAATATTACGCGGTGGCTTCATGGGCATTCCCAAAGGGCAGCTCGAAGCCACGCAATTATTGGGTTTTTCGCGCTTTGATACCCTGGTGCGTATCGAGATTCCGCAGGCCCTGAAATTGACAACCCCGTCCTTGATCAGCGAGATGATCTTGCTGGTCAAAGCATCGTCGTTGATTTCGGTGGTCGGTGTCGCAGAAATCACACGTACAGCGCAAAATATTGTGGCAACGACTTTCTTACCGCTTGAGATCTATCTGGCAGCGGGCTTCATGTATTTTCTGATCAATGGAGCTTTGTCGTTAGCGGGCCATTTTGTCGAACGGCGTTTTGGAAGGTCCTGAGGTAATGAATTTTAGTTTAGCCAATATTGCAGGTTATGGGCCGGAAATTCTGCAAGGGTTCCTGGTGACCATAGGCACCTGGGTAGGAGCCGTCTTGCTGGGCTTGGTGCTGGGTTTTTTGATTGCTGTCTTGCAGTTGTACAGCGGCCGCTGGGTGCGTGCTGTGCTTCGCATGTATATCGAAGTCTTGCGCACCACGCCCTTCCTGATCCAGCTATTTATTCTCTATTACGGTGGGCCCAGTTTCGGTATCGAGCTTTCCGCAATGACTGCGGGTGTGGTCGCACTGGCGGTTTATGGCAGCGCTTACTTTGCCGAAGCGTTCCGGTCGGGATTCATGTCAGTATCGCGTGGCCATATCGAAGCAGCCCAATGTCTGGGCTTTTCCCGGTTTGATATTGTCTGGCGAGTGCAACTGCCCCAAATGCTGGTCATTATCACGCCAACACTGGTCAACCTGATCATTATATTAAGCAAAGAAACCGCGATCCTGTCGATTGTGACCGTACCTGAGCTTACTGCGGTATTGACGCAGATTGGCTCGGAGCAGTTCTTGTATGTAGAAACAACCTTGATCCTGTGCGCATGCTACCTGCTTCTGGTTGCGATAACCGGACGCCTGGGCCGCTGGGCTGAACTCAGGGCCAGCCGCTACTTGGCGCGTTGACGTAGCGGCCTATTCTCTGGGGAGACAATATGACTCAAACATTATCTAATAAAAGCGTCGGGCAGGACTATCTGGTCGAAGCTCGTGGTGTCAGCAAGCATTATGGTCAGAATCGTGTACTTAATAATATCTCGCTGGGTGTCCGCAAATCCGAAGTGACTTGCATCATTGGCCCGTCGGGTTCGGGCAAAAGCACGTTGTTGCGCTCTTTGGCCTTCCTTGAAGAGTACGATCAGGGTGAAATCCTGATCGAGGGTGAGTTGCTGGGCTATATCGACAAAGATGGGCAGCGGATCAAGGCGCCGTTGGCTGAACTGAACCGCGTGCGCCGTCATGTAGGCATGGTGTTTCAACAGTTCAATTTGTGGCCGCACATGACGGCGTTGGGTAACGTGGCCGAGGCACTTATTCGTGTCAAACGTATGCCGCGCGCCAAGGCCCATGAAGTGGCGTTGCGCATGCTTGGCAAGGTAGGGCTTGCGGAAAAGGCAGATGCCTACCCCATACGATTGTCGGGCGGTCAGCAACAGCGAGTGGCTATTGCACGGGCACTGGCAATGGAACCGCATATTATGCTGTTCGACGAGCCAACCTCGGCGCTGGATCCTGAACTGGTGGGCGAGGTATTGCAAGTCATGAAAGACCTTGCCCGTGAAGGCATGACCATGGTTGTGGTGACCCACGAAATGGGGTTTGCCGCACAGGTGGCCGACAGGGTCGTGTTCATCGATAAGGGTGAAATTGCGGCTAGCGGTCCACCGAACGAAATTTTCCGCGATACCCGGCATACACGCCTGCAGCAGTTTTTGCAGAACTATTTTGATCGCAATGCTTTCTGGAGTCGCAGCGACGAGCAACCAGAAGCGGCCGCCATGGGCGTAGCCTGAGCTTAGTATTGCAGTAATTGGAAACAGGACTCTTATGTTCAATCATCTGGAACAGTACGCTGGCGATCCCATTTTTCGCCTGGGCGAAGCATTTCATCAAGACGCGCGGTCGAAGAAGGTCAATCTTACCGTTGGCTTGTATTACGATAACGAGGGGCAAATCCCTTTGCTGGATACGGTGCAGACAGCCGAGGCGCGCCGGGCTGCGCACCCCCAGCCTCGTCCGTACCTGCCTATAGAGGGTTTGGCTGCTTATCGCAGTGCGGTACAGAACCTGGTGTTTGGTGCCGATCACGAAGTGTTGCGCTCTGGCAAGGTCGCAACGATACAAACCGTGGGTGGCACAGGCGCCTTGAAGGTTGGTGCCGATTTCTTGCATGATGCCTATCCCGACAGCGAAATCTGGATAAGCGATCCCGCCTGGGATAACCACCATGCCATTTTCCAGGGGGCTGGGGTCAAGACTCATAGCTATACCTATTACGACCCTGAAACCAAGTCGCTGCGTTTCGATCAAATGCTTGCCGATCTGGCCCGGCTGCCTGCATACAGCATTGTGTTGTTGCATCCTTGCTGCCACAACCCGACGGGTGTGGATTTGTCACCAGAGCAATGGCTGCAATTGATACCGGTGCTGGAGCGCGGCAAACTCATTCCTTTTCTGGATCTGGCCTATCAGGGTTTTGGTAAGGGTCTGGATGAAGATGCCTTTGCGGTCCGGGCCATGGCGGATGCTGGTTTGTCGTTCTTGGTGACCAATTCGTTCTCGAAGAATTTTTCGTTCTATGCCGAGCGCTGCGGAGGGCTTTCGGTTGTCTGTTCGTCAAGCGCAGAGGCCAGCTTGGTGACGGGGCAGTTGAAAGCGATTGTGCGCCGGGTCTATTCGAATCCGCCGCTGCATGGCGGCTTCATTACTGCTAGCGTCTTGAATGACCCTGCGTTATTTGCACAATGGGAGCAGGAAGTAGCCGATATGCGTGAGCGCATCGCAAGCATGCGCCAGCAGGCGCATAGGCTGCTGACAGCCAAGTTGCCGGGCTACGATTCCACTTATTTTGTCACGCAGCAAGGGATGTTCAGCTATACCGGTCTGACGACATCGCAGCTGCACGCCTTGCGCGACGAGTATGGTGTGTACATTATCGATTCGGGCCGGATTAGTGTGCCTGGATTGAATGCACATAATATTGATTATTTCACCGATGCGATGGCCAGTGTCTTGGCTCAGGCTGCCGCCTGAAAGAAGCGGATAAAGGCAAGTCGTATGCAAAACAGCGTAATCATTCCAACCCTCAGCGACCTGGCTGGCCAGATATCCTGTCTATCGCATGGCGACGACTTGCAACGCTACAGGCAGGATGCCAGCGGCCTGCAAGAGGCGGGCGAGCCAGCAATGGTCTTTCGTCCCTCCACGCCTGCCCAGGTGGTTGATATCGTGCGCGCTTGCCACAACGAGGGGCGTAAGCTGACGATACAGGGGGGGCGTAGCGGATTGGCGGGTGGCGCTGTCCCTGATGCGAACGATGTAGTCGTGTCGTTAGAGCAATTAACCGAGGTCGAAGAGTTCGACACCGTGGGCGGTACGATTACCGTGCAGGCAGGCATGGTGCTGGAAAATCTCTGCGGCCTGGTCGAAGAGCAGGGTTGGTATTTCCCCATGGATCTTGGGGCGCGCGGCTCATGTCAGATAGGCGGCAATGTCGCTACAAATGCAGGTGGTAATCGCGTCCTGCGCTATGGAACCATGCGGGAACTGGTTCTGGGCCTGGAGGTGGTGTTGGCCGATGGCACGGTTTTGTCCATGATGAACAAAGGGCTCAAGAATAATACCGGCCTGGATCTTAAACATTTATTCATAGGCACTGAAGGTACGCTGGGTGTGATCACGCGTGTGGTGCTGCGCTTGTTTCCCAAACCTGAGCGTCGTTACAGCGCGCTGCTGGCGTTGGAAACCTTCGAGCAGATGACGACCATCCTGAAAAAGGCCCGAGGATGTCTGCCCACACTGTCTTCATTCGAGGTGATGTGGCAAAACTACCTGCAGGCAGCAGGAAAAACGCTGAGCAAGACACCGCCTTTCAATGCGCAATATCCCATTTATATCCTGCTTGAGACTGAAGGCCAGGATACTCCCGACAATGCTCAGGCCCTGGAGGATTTCTTGGGCGACATGCTGGAAAAGGGGCTAGCTGCCGATGTCATTATTCCGCAGACACATGAGCAATCGGCGCAGCTATGGAAATTCAGGGATGCGATTGGCGAAATCCTGCGCGAAATGCAGCCTTATGTCGCATTCGATGTTGGCATTCCTCTGAAGATTCTGCCCGGGTTTATACAAACCGTATGCGATCGCCTGTCGGCCACCTGGCCACAAGCGCAGAATTTGCTTTTTGGCCATTTGGGCGATGGCAATCTGCACTTGTCCACCGGCCCCCACGCCGAAGACGATCTCATGGCGGTGGAGGCACTGGTGTATGGTGAGGTTGAGCGTGTGGGCGGAAGCATTTCCGCTGAACATGGCATAGGGCGAATCAAGAAACCCTTCCTGAAACACAGCCGTAGCCCTGGTGAGCTTGCGCTGATGCGGCAGTTAAAGTTGCTGCTGGATGCCGACAACCATTTGAACGCTCAGCGCATTCTCGACGTATAAACCTAGAGCTTGGCGTTATGCGCGCGTCGACAGGTCTGCCAGTGCCTTGTCGAATATCTGGCGCGTTCTGACCCAGACCAGTTCACGCCAGTCGTCATCAGTGGGGAAAAAGAACTCCAGGATGGCGGCTTTTACCTGGTCGAATTTTTCGCCCTGCAATTCGCCGCTAAGGTGCTGGAAATGGTCATTGCGCATCGCGACATGGCCGACGGTCTCGCTGTCGTAGGTGCCGCATTCGACTACCAGTTGGCTGAAGCGCTTGCCTTGCATCATGTCTACCATGGCTTGCGACGTGTAACCGGTGCAGGCGGCTGATATGCCGGTATCGGTCACTTGTTCCGGGCCGGTCAGGATAGTGTACAGCCAGGCGCCGTAAATGCGTTGTGCATCGGCGATACCGGGATAGTCGTGCTCGGCAATGGCCATCAGCATGGGGTGGCCATAGGCGCCGGCTCCGGTGTGCAGGTCGAAGCTGATGGCATCGGTGCTGTCGCTAAGGTATTCCTGCATGATGGATCGCAGCGTGATATTGGACCACGAAGGCCCAAATCCGCCGAATTGCAGACCGTCTTGGTGCTTGTATTGGCCGGCGCCTAGTTTATTCTTCAATTCTGGGTAGCCGACTTCGCGTATTTTTTGCGCCCATCCTTCGTCTGATTTCTTGCGGCCTTCAGGCGTGGCGCAGTCTTTCGTGAATAAATGGTGGATGGTTTCGTACAGCGGATTTTCCGGCAGCGGCTTGCTGAAGTCCAGATAGTTACGATTCAGGTCCATATTGTCTTCATTGACCCGGCGTTTCCAGGAAACGCCCCAAGGGTTGATGAGATGGACAATCAGGATGCCGACATCTTCATCGCGCGCTTTCGCAGCAAGGTGGTCCATGTATTGCGTTTGACACATGGAACCGTAATAGCCCTCGACCCCATGCGTTCCAGAGACAGAAACCAGCCATTTTTTTGTATTTGGCTTTGCAAAGATGGCGACATCGGTGTACAAATCTTCCCCTTGCATTCCTTTCAGGGGATGTGGGTAGTGTTTGATTTCCGCTTTATGCCTTGTTGCGGTTTCCAGAAACCGCTTTCTTAACTGACTGTAGGTGGGTACGCCGGTTGCCAATGGTGCATTCACTGTTGTTTTTCCCGAATCGATGCTGGTAGGAGGGGCTTGATTTCTGCTTATGCAGAGTATTTTTAAGCTTCTGAATACTACTAGGGATTATCCTGATTATATATACAAGGCATTAAATTAATATGATTTTTCCATTATCAGAGCCATTGAGAGAACACATGAAAAAAGTAGTTTTCGCTGTACTGTTTTCCGCCTGTGCATTTACAGCGCATGCGCAGGATCCAATGGTTATCCGTTATGGGGTAGATCCTACTTTTGCCCCCTTCGAGTCTATCGATCCCCAGGGGAATATGGTCGGTATCGATATCGATCTGGGCAACGAAATTTGCAAGCGCCTCCAGGCCAAGTGTCAATGGGTGAAAATCAATTTCGATGGCGCCATTCCTGCCTTGAATGCCAAAAAAATAGACGGCATCCTGTCGGGCATGACGGTTACCGAGCGGCGTAAAAAACAGGTGCTGTTCAGTACTTCGCTGTATACCAGTGGCTCGCGCATGATGGTGCCGAAAGACGTCACGCTTGAGACCTCGCCCGACTCCCTCAAGGGAAAAACCATAGGCATTGTCCAGGGCACAACTCAGGCAGCGTATGCCAACAAGCACTGGCAGGGTAAAGGCATTAATCTGGTTTCTTACCAGAATGATGAAAGGGCCAAGCAAGATCTGGCTCTGGGCCGTATCGATGGCACCTTGCAAAACTCGGCTGCGGCTCAGTTCTTTTTTCAGACCCCCGACGGCGCAAAATTCCATCTGACTGGTACACCGGTGGTTGACCCCGAAGTCTTTGGTTATGGAGCAGGTATAGGCTTGCGGCTTGGCGACACCGAACTCAAGGGCAAGATCGATGGCGCTATCGAAGCCATGAAAAAAGACGGGAAGTATCAGGAAATTCTGGCCAAATATGCCAAGTACGGCTTGACGCAGGTCCAGCAATAAATCACTCGACTTCCCCGTTAATGTTTTAGCGGGGGGGTTAGCAAGGAAAACATATGCTGCATGGTTATGGGGCGGTGATACTTGAAGGCACGCTCATGACCATGGCGCTTGCTTTGTTGTCGATGTTCTTCGCGACCCTGCTGGGCATTGCGGGAGCATTGTGCAAGACCTCTAGAAGCGCAGTGTTGAGGTACGTGATGCTGGCCTACACCACCCTCATTCGCGGCGTGCCTGACTTGGTAACCATGTTGCTGGTTTTTTATAACCTGCAGGTCCTGCTCAACTGGGTATGCGACATGCTGGGCATAGGTTTTATCGAAATCGATGCGTTTACTGCGGGCGTGGTAACGGTGTCTTTTATCTACGGCGCCTACATGACGGAAACCTTTCGCGGCGCTCTGGAATCGGTGCCGCGGGGCCAAATCGAGGCGGCGCTTTCCACAGGGATGACTGACAGCTTTATTTTCCGAAGAATCACTTTTCCTCAATTGGTGCGTTTCGCCTTGCCTGGCTTTAATAACAATATCCAGGTCATACTCAAGGCAACGGCCCTGGTATCCATCATCGGCCTGGTCGACGTTATCAGCGTTACGCAGCAAGCTGGCCAGGCCACGCAAAGCGCGCTCTTTTTTAATCTTGTCGCCGCTGCGATTTATCTGATGTTCACTTCCGTGGCCTTGCTGTGCCTGTCGTACGTCGGAAAGCGTTTTAATGTCGGTGTCAAAGAGGCCATGCTTTGATCGAGATTTTCCAGGAGTACTGGCCGCAATATTTAGGCATAGGGTCGCAAGGGGGGCTGTCGGGGGCGGCCATGACGATATGGCTCATGTTGCTGACCTTCATTTTGGGGCTGCTGGCTTCGATACCGCTTGCGATACTGCGGGTGTCGCCGAATAAATACCTGAGCAAGCCGATTCAGCTCTATACCTTCGTTTTCCGGGGTACGCCGCTTTATGTGCAGTTGTTGATTGTCTATACGGGGCTTTTCGGTCTGGATTTCATTCGCGATACCCCTTCGCTTTCAGCATTCTTTAAAAGCGGCTTTAACTGCGTGGTCGTTGCGTTCAGCATTAACTGCTGTGCCTATGTCACCGAGGTGTTGGCGGGGTCCATACGCGCCATTCCGTCGGGTGAAATCGAGGCAGCGCGCGCTTTTGGGTTTTCTACGCCCAAGCTGTATGCCAAGATCATATTGCCCTCTGCGTTAAGGCGCGCCTTGCCCTATTACAGCAACGAGGTGATTATCGTTTTGCACGCCACCTCGATTGCCTTTACTGCTACGGTG
>DATJCP010000410.1:0-1514 GCA_035514715.1 Candidimonas sp. | reverse complement strand
AAGTCATTGGCTACGTTCAGACAACGAATGCGTCTGCCGTCACCAAACCATCCTGCACGAAATCCATCGACCAGCCATGGTTTGGCGTGTCCGTCAGAAACAATGGTCAATCAGAAGTGGTTCCGTTTGTTTGAACAACACCTTGAATATTTTAAGTGGAATCTCTGCTGATTCTCACGCTGCCAGTTCGACCGTCGGCAGCATCACGGCTAAGCCTCATCAGGCGTTTTCTTGCCCAGGCTCGCATGTGGCCTGGATCGGTTGTACCAATCCATGTATTGCATAATTGATGCTCTGGCTTCTGCGATCGAGTCATAGGCATGCAAGTACACCCGCTCGTATTTCACCGATTTCCACAGGCGCTCGACGAACACATTGTCCCTCCAGGCTCCGCGCCCGTCCATGCTGAGGTTACAGCCCGGTTCCCTGACGGCCTGCACGAACTCATGCGCGGTGAACTGGCTGCCTTGATCGGTATTCACGATCTCCGGCTTGCCATGGCGATGGAACGCCTCTTGCAGCACATCGACGGCATGGCAGGCTTCCAGCGTGATCGCTACCTTTGCGGCTAATACCCGGCGCGAGGCCCAATCCACGACGGCGGTAAGGTAGATGAATCCTTTGGCCATTGGAATATAGGTCGAATCGAGCGCCCAGACCTGGTTGGCCCGGTTGATGGCGAGGCTACGCAGCAGGTAGGGATAAACTTCATGGCCGGGGTGTTTCTTGCTGGTACCCGGTTTTCTGTAAAGCGCCTCAATGCCCATACGCTTCATCAACGTGCCAACATGCTTGCGTCCAACATCGAGCCCTTCCCGATTGAGTTGGTCGCGCAGCATGCGCGCGCCTATGAACGGATGTTCCAGGTGCAATTCGTCAATGCGGCGCATGAGCGCCAGATCCACGGCGCTGACTGGTTTGGGCAGATAATACACGCTGCCCCGGCTGATGCCGGCCAACCGGGCCTGACGGCTGATCGGAAGTGCGTGGTGGACGTCTATCATCGCTTTGCGCTCAGCAATCCCACCTTTGTGAGCGCACCTTCTAAAAAATCATTCTCCAGCGTCAGTTGCCCAATCTTGGCGTGCAACACCTTCAAATCAACCGGTGGCTCCGCCGCAGTGCCGCCTCCGCCAAACACGTCGACCGCCCGTTCGCTCAGTTGCCGTTTCCACTCGGTAATCTGGTTGGGATGAACTTCAAACCGCTGTGCCAGTTCGGCCAGCGTCTTGTCACCAGCCAGCGCTGCCAGTGCCACTTTGGCTTTGAACGCCGCTGAGTGCGTCCGTCTTGCTCTTTTTGCCATTTCTCTGCTCCATATCAAAGCCCCGCAGGGACCATCAAAAGGTAGCAGATTTTCCACTTATGGATTTGTTCAAATTCTTGGGGCCACTTCTCTCCGAATTGGTGAAGTACCATCTGTTCAGCCCAGTATGAATGGTTGGTACCGATAAATGATATCAAATGCAGTTCCAGCATAATTTATACCTTCACATAACACGAGAGGCGACCAG